>JBGOYO010000113.1:0-8204 GCA_041479715.1 Anaerolineae bacterium | reverse complement strand
AGTATCGTACACATTGGGCACTCCTACAGCCGAAGGCAGCGCAACCACTGTGGCGTCACCTACCACTACCGGGGGTGCGCTACCATCCAACTGCCAGGCGAGTGATACCACTGGTTTTATCAACTGCTGGGATGATACCAATAAGATTTCTGCGGATGTCCCCGACTCCTGGACAGATGTCAATGGCAGCAGCTGGAAATTTAACGACCAGGAAATTGGTGTAGCCGTATCAGCTGCTCCCAACCTCTCAGATTACGAGCAGTATTACAATGCAGAAGGGATGTTCTTCGGTGCTTCAGACACTTTTGCCCAGATAGGTGGTTATGTGGAATTCCTGGACGCCTACGCTGCACCATACAAAAAGGACTGCACCCTGGTAGGTCGGTATGATTATAACGATGGCGTATATCGGGGCAAGTACGACCAGTACACCAACTGCGCCGGTACCAGTGGCTTCGATACCTATCTATTGAGCGCGGTGGACATCGTTGATCCGACCTCCAAGATCATCCTGCTCGAAATCACGATTAATTCTGCGGATACATTTATCGTCAATCAGATCTGGGGCACTTTCTACGTTTATTTCTAACGAGATTTCATTTAGAGGGGCTGTCTAAAAATCACAGGCTCAGGGGTGAAATTTGTCCGTGAGGTGAAAAAAATTCTCCCCTCCAGTCTGAAATCGGACCGGACTAGTTGCGCCCCAACTCCCATTGAGGTTTTTTTGAAAAGACCGGGTGATGAACCCGGTCTTTTGATTTAATTATTTGGAGACGAGAAAAGATATCTTCGATTCGCGTTGATTTCCCGCCAAATCGTAAACCTTGACCCGTAAGCTGTGTTCACCCAGCACAGCATCCCACACAATGACATAGGGCGGTTCCAGCAAGGTCGCTTCCAGCTTATCATCCATATAAAACTCAACCCGTTCGACGACAAGGTTATCGGTCGCCGATACGTTCATCATTACCGTCATCCCTGGATGGTAGCTATACTGCTCGTCAAATTGAGGAGATAATATTTTGATCTCCGGAGGAGTATTATCGACCGTCAGCTGCAAGATGGCCTGGTCGATATGTGAATCCTGCCTGACCACCTGGAGCTGGACAACATACAAACCCTGCAGCCCAGATGTGTCCCAGGTGCCGAGGGTACCATCGGTGACCGGAGTCTTGACGTCTTGACCAATCTGCAGCCACTTTTGGGGGTTCAACCCCTGCCCAACCTGGATGCGGTAATAGGAGAAACCATCGCCACCAGCACTACCATCGATGCTGACTGTGCCGGCCACATGATCGAACATGTGTGGGTCGTGGATCTGCACAGCTGGTGAAACGGGCTGTGGAGCAACGATGCTGTCATAAGTAACGGGAGGAATCTCCATCCCGGCTTCTTTAGCCCAGGCTTGTGCCTGCTGAGGTACCATCAGAAACAGCTTCAATTCGACCATCTCTGGCGGGGTGAAAACGGTAGCGAGCAACCCTGTCTCACGATTGATCGCAACCTGTTGATAAAGGTTATCCACCTGCGTAGGCTCATTCCCGCTCAGGAATACCTCCTGAACAATAGACGGGCACGTGGATGAGACCAGCAAACCCGATGGATTGCACACTTGCACCAGGCTGACCCCGGCAGGCACCGAAAATTCCTGCACAGGCATCGCGGAAGTGGCATACTGCATGATGGCGTGCCACAGCCCTGCCGGCATATCCCAGGTGATCCTGCCCGTCTCGCCCTCGGAATCACCCATCCATACTCCTAATGCCAGCTGCGGAACATAACCGACAGTCCATGCTGCGACATTCGCATCAGACAAACTTACCTTTGCTGCTGCAGGACGTCCGATTTCAAGCGGGTTGGAGTGACCTACTGAGCTCACGCGCACCTTTTCGTCGCTCAAGACGTTGGTCGTCAGGTAGGCAATCTGCCTCGTCACAACAGGCAGCATATCTGGGATAGTCCAATCCTGCCACACCTGTCCATCCGTAGTCTCGACTTTGAGGACACTGGTCGGGCTCAGCTCAACTTGAGCTACTCCGGGGGTATCCCCGATATTGGGTTGGCCTGCCACGACACCCTGGTTAGCCAGGACAGAATAAGCTTGTAAACTATCCAAAAGGTCGACTTTCTGTGATACCAAACTATTGAGAGTCGTTCCACTCTGTGGGGTTGGACCAGTAGTACCAATGCCAAATTGCTTTTCGGTTAAAAATACATTTGCTGCTCCAACCTGTTGGAGAACCTCATTCGCGGCACCTGAATAATCATTTACAAATGCCTGCCGCAGGCTCACCGGTCCATGATACTTACTCGTTGAGACTGAAACCATATCAGGGTTTACAGGATTGGAATCATTCGAGGTGTTGTCTATTGGGATGTCCCATAATAAGGTTGCAGGGCTCATCCCGCGCGAAAACGCGGTCAGGTACATGAGCGGCGACAGGATTGTTCCGGCTGGATGGGCAGGAGGAGATGACGGAACCATTCCAGACCCATCCTCCCCCACCATCACCAGGATCTGCCCGCTACGGGGTTCCATCATCACGACCTCAACACTTAAAGCCTCTGGCAGGGTCCCCGTTGCATCTTGGAGACTGGGCAATAGGTTGCTGGCTTCACATGGGGAGCCGTCAAATGTCAATGCCGTTTCCGGTGTGCCTCTCAGGCGCGCCACCTGGACCTGAGAAACACAATCCGCCTGCTGCTGCAAGCCATAATCGAGCGTGGTCACGATGTCATAGCCTCCGCGGTAGAGGCGTTCGAGCGGTATATTTTGGCTGAGCTGCTCAAGAACCAGCTCGCTGAATTCCGGCGCCAACGTTGGTAAGGTTACCTGGCTCTGGAACTGAACACCTTCCACCAACGCACCTAATGCTTCGTCTCCAGAAATTAAACCATTGGCAAACATCTTCTGGATGATGATTTCTTGCTGGTGAGCCAGGATTTGTGAGCCGGTCAACGGATTGACGGATGGTTTCTCCGCCATGGCGGTGAGCATAGCGGCTTCTGCCACCGAAAGATCTGCAGCAGATTTACCAAAGTACACGCGTGCAGCTGCGTCGGCGCCGAATAAGGTTTCGCCATATTGGGCGCTGTTCAGATACCATTCGAGTACCTTTTCGCGACCAAATTGAGCGGTCACCTGGGCTGCCAGCAAGCGCTCACGGATATTGCGCTTCAAGGAAGGCGGTTCGCTATCCAGGAGCAGATTGGAGACCAAAATTTGCGCCAGGGTGGGGTGAGTGCCCTCGGTCACCCCTGTCAGGGTAAAGCCTGGATGGTTCCAGAACCCAGGGTCAAGTTCAGCGATAGTCGCATCGACCAAATACTTCGATACCTGGCTCGTGCCTGCCTGACCATCGGCTTTAGCGTATAAATATTGTTTCCCCTTTGCTGCAGGGTTTTCCAGGGTTAACAGTACATGCTGATGGTCACGGTCGAACAAGCGTGTAGGCTGGAGCATCAGTCCTTTGGGGGGATCAAGTAATGTTGGCAGGATTGCTACAGATGGAAGGCTACGCGATAGGTCGACGTAAGACCAGATCCCCTGCATACTGAGCGCAACCGCCGCCAAGCTGATGAGCACTGCGCTAACCAGCCCAAGCCTGAACCACGGATTGTGGCCTTCACGTGCCTGCCTTAGACGGCGGAGCCTGATCGTTTGGGAGGCAGATGGCATGTTTTAGCCCGTTTGGCGCCAGGTGATCAATAATCTACACAAAAAAGAGAATGAATCCAAGCTCACCTGGAGGCCTGTTTCACAGTCTGTCTGACAGAATCCAGCAGTTCCCTGGCTGATTGGCGCGTCCCGTCACTGACTTCACCCATCATCTGCGCCAGCTCGAGTAAACGCTCATCACCAGTGACGACTTCCACCTGAGTTTCTGTTCTGCCGTCCTTGATCTGCTTCATCACACGCAGGTGCTGTTCGCCAAAAGCTGCCAGCTGGGGCAAGTGAGTGACGCATAAAACCTGGTGGCGGTGAGCTAATTCCCATAATTTCCTCCCGACCACTGAGCCTACACGCCCACCAATCCCCTGATCGATCTCATCGAAGATCAGGGTTGGCACCTTGTCTGCTTGAGCAAGCACGTTTTTGATCGCCAACATCAGGCGCGACGTCTCTCCACCCGAGGCGATTTTGACCAGCGGTTTCAAGCCCTCACCAGGGTTGGGTGCGACCAAGAATTCAACGTGTTCAAGTCCGGTCGAATCAAATGCGACCTTGTGTCCATTGCTTACAGTAACACCTTCATCCGATTGGCGTTCAGAAAAATCCACTTTGAACTTGGCGCCTGCCATGCTCAGGTCCTTCAGCTCGGTTTCGAGGGCGGTTTCCAGCTTTATTGCTGCCTCCCGCCTGCGAGTGCTGAGCGATTCGCCGATTCGTCCCAGTTTGGTCAAAAGCAGCCCTTCATCATTTTCCAGCTCAGCGATCCGCTCCGAGACGTGCGTGATCGAGTCCAGCTGCTGTTTTGCCAGCTCAGCGAAATGCAAAATGGCCGGGATATCCTGACCATACTTGCGTTTCATGGTTTGGATCAGGTTCAGCCGCTCCTCCACCTGGTCAAGGCGCTGTGGGTTGAACTCGACGGTTTCCAGGTAATCACGCAGCACGGCAGCCAGGTCGGTCAGCTCCTCGAGAGAACCTTGGGCGCGGTCAGCCAATTTTTCCTGCTGTGGGTCGAGACGGCTGAGGTTGTTCAGCAGGCTGGCGACCTGCCCGACCAAGTCAGAAACCCCGGGTGATTCGGGCGTCCCTTCGTCAAGGATTTGCACGGCTTCCTGTGCTACAGACGCAATGCCTTCAGCGTTGGCAAGCCTGGTGCGCTCGGCCCTGAGGTCGTCCTCTTCATCTACATGCAGGTGAGCTGTTTCAATCTCGTTAATCTGATAATTGAGGATACCAATTTGCCGGGCTGCCTCACCTTCAGCTTTCCGCAGCTCTGCCAGCTGCTTGCGCAGCTGAACCAGGCGATGATAAGCTTCCTGGTATTCGGCCAACTCCTGCTCGACGTGAGCGTAGCTATCCAACAGGCCAAGGTGTTGTGGGACGTGTAATAAGGATAAGTGCTCCGACTGACCGTGGACGTCCACGAGGTATTCACCCAGCTCGCTGAGGATGGAGACGTTTACACTGCGCCCATTCACCCTGGCTATGCTCCGGCCGTTACTCCTGATCTCACGCCCCAGGGTGAGATGTCCATCCCCCTCCAACAACGCCTCCCGCTCAAGGATCTGCCTGACGGGTTGGCTTGCCTCATCCGTTATCTCAAAACTAGCTTCAACGAGAGCTTTTTCCACCCCCGCCCGGACCATGGTTGCATCAGCCCGGCTGCCCATGATGGCTTCGACCGCATCGATGATGATTGATTTGCCGGCCCCCGTTTCACCGGTGAAAATATTCAGCCCGCGGTCAAACTTCAGTTCCAGCTGACTGATAATGGCAAAATTTTTAATGTGGAGTTCACTAAGCATGCCTAACCAATTCTTATCCCAGATAAACGATAAAACATAGTGGAAATCATCAATACTGCATAGATCGCCTGGTAGATAAACCCAAGCAGTATAAAATGCGTAATAAAGGCTAAACCAATCGGAAGACAGCCAACCAGCGCGACGATCGCCGCGAGGATAAACAGCTCCCTAGAGCGTCTCTTCCCTGTCACCAGGCGGGCAGCTTCGGCTATCACTGCCCCAGCTGCCGGAGCCAGCAGGATGGTAAAGAAGCCGATCCGAGCTGAAATCAAGCTACCAATATACGCCAACACACCTACAACGATAAAAATCAATGGGTAGTCATACCATTTGGCGGTGACAAAGATTTTTTGCTGCTCTTTGATACATTCCTTGCAGCGGTAGCCCGTGGGTGTGAGTACGGCACACTTAGCACAGATAAGTTTTTCACACCGGTTGCAACGCAGCGATGTTTCCACGGTGGGATGATTGGCACAATACAGCTTTGGTAACGCTTCAGTCATGTTCAACCTTAACGATGATTCCCGGTGGAAGGATTCTGACTCATATGAGGGGTCAGGTTGCGATAAAAATATCCGGGATCTTGAAAACGGATGAATTTTACTACATGTGGCGAAGCGTATACATACACACGGTCATCACTGGTCAGCCCGATTGGCACCTGACCATCGACGCTGAACACTGCCTGAGGGTCAACATCGACGGTGATGTTCACCGATGATCCTTCCGCCAGCACAATTGCCCGATCCAGCGAAAGGTGCGGCGCAACCGGCACCAGTAGAATGTTGCGCAGCTCGGGCGGCAGGATTGGACCACCTGCTGCCAGGGCGTAGGCAGTCGAACCAGTTGGCGTGGCGGCGATCAGCGCGTCGGCAACATAGGTGGTAAGGAATCTTCCGTCCACTTTTGCGGTCACATGCACCGGGCGGATGATCTGCCCGCGGCTGACCACCACTTCATTCAATACATCCCATTTACCCAGTAATGAGTCTGCCCGCCACTGCTCTGCGCACAACATCATCCGTTTTTCCAACCAATAATCGCCAGCGATCATGCGCGGCAGGAATTCGGTCCACTGGTCCTGGGCAATCTCGGTTAAAAATCCAAATCGACCCAGGTTAATTCCCAAGATGGGCACACCTGAAGGACCTCCCAGGTGACCGGCGCGCAGCATGGTGCCATCACCACCGAGAGCGATTAATAGGTCAAATTCACCCTGTTTCACCCGCTTATATATATCTTCATCATAAAGGAAACCGTGTTGCGACTCGATACCGCGTTCATTCAGGAAGGCCGAGATTGCGACTGACTCCTTCTCGGTATCAGGCAAGTTTTGGGCTCCGACAATGGCTATCTTGCGTATGGGTTTGTTCTCTTCATCCACCATGACTTAATTATATCCTGAGAGACTGGTCGCAAACGGATCGATAACTGCAGTGCTGGCAGCGTCGACCATCTTCGTGCGAGCGGTCAACCTGCGAGCGGGTGGTGCGGGCTTGCATCTCACGAATCAGCGCCTGGGTGGTGCTTTCCAATTCGGCAGTGAAATCGATGGCGAAGGTTTTATCGTTATAGTGAAGGATCCCGTACGCGGGGCGAGATCTGTACTCATGCTCCACCAGCAGGCAGTAGGCAGCCAGCTGGTAAATATGTGAATCATGCGGTGCCTGGGGCGCGCGGCGTGATTTAACCTCCACTGGGATGACCTGCTTCCCCTGCTTCACCAAATAATCGGGTTTCCCAGTCAACCGGAGCTGCGGGTCATATAGAGGTTTTTCAACCTTCCCCCATTGGCTGGCGTCAGAGTAAATGACCCTACCAGACGGGATCCCCGCCTGCTGTCTTTGCCTGGATGCCAGCACAAAAAAGATGATGGCGATAACGATTAAAAGGCTCACAACAAGGAACTGTAACATCAATCCACTTTCACACGAACGGAGTTTACAGGATTGCCCGCATAACCCAAACGATGGCGGTGATTATTGCAAGTAGAAGCAAAGCATAAGCCATAGTCTGCAGGCAGCTGGCAGACAGCACAGCGCGTGAATGCTTCTCATGGATTTCCGTCCCCGCGGCTAATTCGGCTTGATTCTCCGGTTCATACCCCTGCAGCTGGTACCACCAGGCGCGGTTACAGAACTGGTAAGTACCAATCTCGGAAGCTCTGATGATTTTCATTCTGACGGGTGAAAACCGTCTAATCTGGTTTCCAATTCGTGGATACTTTTTTCCAGGCGCTCCTGGCGCAAGCTCAAGGTAAGGTCACCGCGTGTGCGCTCGATGATACTGCGTGCCACGTCTGTCAGCCGCCTCAAGCCCCCGGTGATCGCATCCGGGTAATCCATGGTCACGAGGATGGCGTAGATATCATCCATCTCACCCAGCAGGCGTTCAGCTTCGGCAGGATTGTCTTTCAGCAGCATATCCAAAACGCGCCGACGAAGCTCACCGACTGCTTCTGCCAGGCCCTGAAGGTAGGAAGCTGGTTCCAGCAGCAAATCTTCGGGGTCGGGGAAGCTGTTGTTATTGATCAAGGCATACACCAGTGCTGCTTCGGCGTATTCTTTAAGCGCATCCTGGGTATAACCAGCATAGAACAGGTCGGGTAGGCTCTGCAGGTTATCGCGTAATGATTGAACCAGCTGCTTGGCTTCGTCGAGATGCTGACGAGCTAAATCGTTCTCGTCGCGGTGGACGGCTCGGATGGCATTGGCGCAATGTCGGGT
>JBGOYO010000112.1:0-8221 GCA_041479715.1 Anaerolineae bacterium | reverse complement strand
GTGGTAGTATCCACGCTCCTGCTCAGCTCCGCCCATTTTGTGCTGGTGGCGGCTTGAATTCCCACCTGTTCGATCGCCTGCAGATGGCGTGTCAACCGGCGCAGGCGTCCACGGGCCTGTGAAACATTCTGCCCGGAGATGTTCTTCTTAATATAGTCCAGGTCCTTATCCAGCTTCTCCTTCTCTGCTTCGAACACCTCACGCCGGCGCTCCCAGCGCTCCGTGCGCTGGTCCACGTAGGCGGAATAGTTGCCATGATAGACCTCGAAACCTGAGCGGGTCATCTCCCAGATGGTATTTACTACCTGGTCAAGGAAGTAGCGGTCATGCGAGACGATCAGGGTGGCGCCTTCCCATTGACTAAGATAGCCTTCCAGCCATTCCACGGCAGCAATATCCAGGTGATTGGTGGGTTCGTCCAGGATCAGCAGATCGGGCTCCGATAACAGCAGGCGTGCCAGCAGAGCACGGGTGCGCTCGCCGCCAGACAAGCGGTATAAAGGAGCCTGGTATTCATCAGAGGTGAACCCCAACCCCGAAAGTACCTGCTGGATGCGGTAGGTGTAGGTGTAGCCCCCACGATGCTCGAACTCGGCCTGCAGGCGCCCATATTTCTCGAGCGCCTGGTCAACCTGCGCCGATATCGCCATGGCCTGCTCGAGGCGCTGCAGCTCGACCTCGAGCTCACGCAGCGGCAGGAACGGCACCAGACATTCCTCCCATAGGGTATGTGGAGATTCAAGCCCCGCCTCCTGGGCCAGGTGACCGATCGATAGGTTCTTCGCCTGGCTAACCACCCCGGTAGACGGTTCCTCCTCCCCGGCCAGGATGCGCAGGAGGGTGGTCTTGCCAATGCCGTTCGGCCCGATGATAGCGATGCGGGCGTGGTGTGGAATGCTGAGCGAGATGCCCGAAAATATATCACGGGCACCGAATGATTTGGCGAGGTCTTGAGTAGTGATCAACGACATAATTCAGGCACACAAAACTAGAACCAGTTCATGGAACCAGAATGAAGCGTAATTCGTCCTTTATCCATCCCAGGCGGTGGCATTTTTCATGCAACAGGGTATGGATATATGCACCATCCAATTCTAAACCGAATGGCACTGCCAACCTGGATGTATAATTATGCCACAACAATTCAACACACCACGTTTTCAAACCACATCTACGTGTTATAATCCGACTTCGATGGACGACTATATTCCCGAAGAAACAAACCCAAGACCATCCCGCAGGCGTGAGGGCTCATCACATATTAAAATGAGCCCTATTCTGTGGGGTCTGCTCCTGGTATTTCTGATCATGTTATCCGCCACGGTTTATTTAACCTATTCGGTAGTGCGTGGCGCTACAGCAGAGAGCTATACTCAAGGCACACAGCCGGCGCTGGCATTGACCAATGCCCCAATCAACAACCAGCCCGATGTTAACGTTAATGCACCTCTCCAAGCAGACAACGGCCCTACACCTGTCCCCTGGGATGGCGCCAACCGGGTGAACATCCTGGTCATGGGCTTGGATTACCGTGATTGGGAAGGCGAAGGACCATCACGCACCGACAGCATGATGCTACTCACCTTGGACCCGGTTTCGCGCACTGCAGGGATGCTCTCCATCCCGCGCGACCTGTGGGTCAACGTGCCGGGTTATGATTACGGCAAGATCAACACAGCCTATTACCTGGGCGAATTGTACAACCTGCCAGGTGGTGGACCTGGGCTTGCCGAGCAAACCGTCAATCAGCTGCTGGGGGTTGACATCAATTACTATGCCCAGATCGATTTCTCGGCTTTTGAGAATTTCATCGACCAGATCGGCGGGATCGATGTGGAAGTGCCGTATGAGATGACGGTGGACCCAATCGGCCCTGGCAATACGGTCACTCTCCCGGCAGGTATGCAGCACCTGGATGGACCGACTGCCCTGGCTTATGCTCGCAATAGAGATACATGGGGCTCAGATTTTGATCGGGCAGACCGGCAGCAGCAAGTGATCATGGCGGTTTTCGACAAGCTCACCTCGCTGGGAAACCTGCCCAAGCTGATCGCTAATGCCCCGACAATCTATAATAATTTACGCTATGGCATCCACACCAATTTATCCTTAAAGCAAATCATCTCACTGGCGTGGACAGTGGCGCAGATCCCACGGGAAAATATCAAGCGCGGAATTATCGGTCCGAACGAAACCACACGCAGCTTCTCTCCCGAGGGGTTAGACATCCTGCTCCCTGACATAGAAGCCGTGCGAGCCGTGCGCGACCAGGTGTTTTCCACAGATCCCGGTACAGCCGGCGAAGCCCCAGTGGCCACTGTTTACATCAGCAACCCCGAAGAGCTCCGCCAGGCAGAAAACGCCACAGTCTCCGTCTTAAATGCCACCACAACCGCCGGGTTAGCCTCACAGACCAGCGATTACCTCAAAACTCAGGGGATCAACGTCACGAACACCGGCAACGCCCAAGAAAAATCAGACACCACCGTGATCATCGATTACACCGGTAAACCCTACACCGTGCAGTACCTGGTCGATCTATTGAAAATACAACCAAACAGTATCTACAGCCGCTATGACCCGAACAGTCAGACGGACATCGCCATCCTGCTGGGAGCAGACTGGGCGGATAACAATACCATGCCTTGAGCTAACAATTGATGAATCTAAAACCACCTGCCCTGCTTAAAGTGGGGTTAATTAGTTTGTTTATCCTAGCCGCGATTTTCGCGGCTTATGCTGCCTACACCAAGTCGCACGATTTCTTCCTGTCGTTCGATCTCGTCAAAATACCGGGCCTGGCGATCCAGGCGACTGGTACCACCGCCCCGGAGATTAATGGCACCCCTGCGCCCACGCCGATACCCACGCAATCGGTTGATACAGCCCACCAACCCTGGGATGGCGCCAGCCGGGTGACCGTGCTGGTGATGGGATTGGACTACCGTGATTGGGAAGCAGCAGACGGTCCTCCCCGCACGGATACGATGATCCTGCTCACCATCGACCCGCTGACCAAGACGGCTGGGATGTTGAATATCCCGCGCGACCTGTGGGTCAACATCCCCGGGTTCGATTATGGACGCATAAACACCGCTTACCCGCTGGGTATTGCCTACGACGTCCCAGGCGGGGGTCCGCAGGAAGCTATGGATACCGTCGAATCGCTGCTGGGCGTGCCGATTGATTACTACGCCATCATCGACTTTGGGGCCTTTGAGAAATTTATCGATGAGCTGGGCGGAATTAATGTGACCGTCTCATCCGATATCAGCGTTGACCCAATAGGCAAGGGGAACACAGTATATTTAAAACCCGGGAATTACCTCCTTGACGGACCGACCGCCCTGGCGTATGCCCGTGCCCGGCATACCGATGGGGGTGATTTTGACCGCGCCGTGCGCCAGCAGCAGGTGATACTGGCCATCCGCGACCGGATAGTGGAGCTGGGACCAACCCAGGTGGCGGCGAAAATTCCGGCTATGTATAATGAATTGACAGCGGGCATCCACACCAACTTATCGTTGAATGACGCCGTGAAACTTGGCTGGCTGGCCCTGGAAATCCCCCTGGATACCGTCCAGCGGGGTGCCATCGCTCCGCCCAATGCAGTCAGCTTTGCCAAATCTCCGGACGGCACGCAAGACATCCTCATCCCTGTGCCAGACCAGATCCGCCTGATCAGAGATCAAGTGTTTGCCTCCTCCAATATGGCCAGCCCTGGGCTGACCTCCGGGGACACGCGCGCCAACATGCAGGCCGAGGGTGCAACGATTGCGGTGGCTAACGGCACTTATACCGAGGGCCTGGCCCAGACGACGCAGGCATACCTGCAATCGCAGGGAGCTAACGTGGTTGACACCCAGAACAGCGAGTACACCACCTACACGAAGATCATCGATTACACCGGCAATCCATATACTGATAAGTACCTGGTCGATTTGATGAAGATCTCTCCGTATAGCATATCCTTGCAGTATGACCCCAACAGCCCGGTGGATGTGCTGGTCATCCTTGGGGATGACTGGGCCGGTAGCAACCCCATGCCGTAAGCTTTTTATGCTCGTTGGTGATGCCCTTGCAGGATATTCCCGGAAGATCCTTTCGTCATATAATTGTAGAATTGATCTGATTCCATCCTGATTATTATCAATCGAGGAGGAGAGGCATGCGCATCTCGAAGAGGTTGTTGGGCTTATTCATTCTGATAAGCTCTTTAATGCTGTTAACCAGCTGCAATAGCCCGCAACTCATCCAGACCTTGACTCAGACTCCACCCGGGATCTCTGAAAGAGAAGCAACTACGGTTCCAACTACGGTGAGCTTGCCAACCCAAGCTGCCTCGGCTACCCAGCTACCCTTTGCAACAGCAACTCCTCATCCAACAGCCAGCCCAACTTTTACTTCTACGAGTTTTCCAGCTGAAACACTAACGTCGACATCTACATCAACACCTACGCAGAAATCCGGTGTGATGGTTCCAGGAATATATGGCTCCGGGGGATGCAATGCATACTGGATTACTTTTTCTGTAAACTATATGGGTTACGGGGCCCATATCACCTGGTGTGTTGACCATGTGGAAGTGTCTCAGGATGGTTCGATGATCTTTGTCATGAATTGGAATGCGGATTATGATTTTTATCAAGACATTTGGGGGCGGTTTACGATAACAAATAATAATTTGTTCCTCAGCGATAACCAAAATAACCGTTATGACCCAATCACGGTGAATATTAATCAGATGGGCTCTATGAATATGGTGCCAGGAACAACTTATTATGGCACGATCGCTTTCCCCCATGCCAATCCAGGAGCATACAGGTTTGTAATCCACGACCCAGATAACAAGAGTGAAATCAGCGATATCTTGATGATCGATCCAGTGATTACAATTAATGAGATCACAACAAAATTCTACCCACTAGTGGGTAGTTATTATTCCGATAAGTGGAACGCGTCTGAAACCAAGGATGGTGGATTCTGGCTCGCTCATAAAAAATATGCCCTTTGCGAGATGAGTGAGGAAAAACCAGGGAAGCCTCAGGGGAGTTTAATTAATACGATTGAGATTGGGTCACTGAAGTATGATATTTACCGGACTCAGCAAAAAGATTTTTCGCTGCGCGAGTACGTCCTGGTGGGGGGAGTGGACGAGGCTGTCCTTGCCACGAAACCTCTCATCATTGTAACGATCCCCTATGACAATCCAGCCCCCTGCCTTGACGATATTGGCTCCGTTCTGGCATCGTTCCACACGCCATAAACTTGAGCTAAGCGCGTGGTCAGGAGAAAACAATGCTTCGCGAATCGCCTTCACACGCTTCCAAGCGCCATCACACATGTAAAATTGCTGCAACTACCCTAATGCTGTATCCGAGGAGAGAAAGATGTTGATCCATCGAAAAGTATTAACCTGGCTGGGTGCATTGCTGATCATGGCTGTAGCCCTGGCTACCATCACGCAGATGGGTTCTGCCGACCTGCAAGCCCAGAGCCCATTACCGACACCCGTCCCACCTGAGCCCTATCCCAATTCGGATATCTACCCGGCGGTGGTTTACCTGGCGACAGATAATGACCTCCAGGTGCTGTACGATCAGAAGATCGATATCGATGGGTTGAAGACCGCGAGTGGCAAACAGGTTCCCCCAGGCTCAACTTTCGAACCTTCCATCGCCACGGTTTATATCAATCCAGCTCAATCGGAAGCATTAACCCAGGCTGGATTAAATCCTATCCCCATCCCGAACGAAGGCTACCGCAGCTTCCTGGCTTATGGACCTGGGTCAGGTGCGCCGAATGCCTGGCCCACTTTCGAGCAATATGTCGCCCGGATGCAAGCTTTACAAACTGCTCATCCTGATATCGTTGGCTTAGTGCAGATTGGCAGCTCAGTTCAGGGGCGCGGCCTTTACTGCATGGAAGTTACCGACAACCCGGGTATGGATGAAAATGAGCCGGAGTTCAAGTATACTGCCGCTCACCACGGGGATGAAACGACCGGCATTGAGATGACCATGCGTTTCGCTGAGCTGCTCGCCAACAGCTATGGAACCGACCCAATGATCACGGATATGGTCGACAAGATGGAAATCTGGCTGTGCCCGATCTATAACCCGGACGGCTACGTTAATGGTACCCGCTATAATTTTAACGGGGTTGACCTCAACCGCGATTTCCCCGACCGCTTCACCGACCCTATTGATAACCCTGCTGGTCGTGAACTCGAGACCCAGGCTTTTATGAACTTTGGTTATGCCCACCGCTTTGTGATGGGCGCTAACTACCACGGTGGGGAACAGGTGCTCAACTACCCATGGGATGCCGTCAGCGGTCCGCCATTATACGCTCCGGATGACCAGCTGTTCTATGACTTTGGCCTGGGTTACACCTCCCGCAACCCGGACCTGTGGAATAATCCCTCTTTTCCCCACGGTATTACACGTGGATGGGAGTGGTACATGATCTATGGGGGCATGCAGGATTGGGCGTACTACTATCACGGGGAGCATCACGTCACCCTAGAAATCTCATGGACAAAAAGTCCAGCATTCAATTTGATGGACGGTTTTTGGGACCGCAACCGCGACGCCATGCTCTGGTGGTTGCAGCGGGTGTGGACCGGGATGGGTGGGATGGTATTGGATGCCAGGAATAGCGCACCCCTGTCTGCCACGCTCACAATCGTCGGTAGGGGAGTGCCAAATACCATCCTGACCGACCCGCAGGTGGGAGATTACCACCGCGTGATCGGGGATGGCAGTTACACCCTGGAGGCCAGCGCCGATGGTTACCTGAGCCAGACTGCCGATATCAGCGTGGTCTCAGGCACGCTGACCTCACGGGATTTTTACCTGTGCCCCAATGTGCCGCGGGTGGTCTCTGGGACAATTACCGACTCGGTCAGCGGGTTGCCGCTTCAAGCCACGATTGAGTTTATAGGATCACGCCAGGTGACCTCAAGTGACCCTGGCAGTGGTGAATACTTGCTGACGGTCTGCCCGGCTGGCTATACCATGCATGTTTCTGCGCCATGGCACTACCCCCAGGAGCGCGAAGTCAATATTGACCACGACCAGGTGCAGAATTTTGCCCTCGACCCCACGCCGAACTTGAGTCCATCCACCAAGCAGGCGTCCTCCACATCCGTTTTGCCTGAAGATGTGGTGCAGTACCAGCTGCACGTCGAAAACGTAGGCACTTCCACCACGGTGCTGGTGACGGACACGTTGCCGATATCGCTGACCTGGACGGGTGATCTGACTGCCACACAGGGCATTCCCACATTTGTAGCCGGTCAAATCCTGTGGCATGGTGAGGTGGCCCCTGGTGAGCCGGTGACGATCTCATATGGTGCCCAGGTGAACCAGTGCCTGCCGGCGGGAACAACCATATTGAACATCGCCGAATTTAACGATAGCGTGAACGGCATCATCACGGGCAAAGTGACGCTGGATGTCGGCAACGCCGCGCCCAGCGTGCCTGCGTCTCCATCACCAGTCGATGGGTCCGTCAGGCAACCGATCAGCAGCAGCCTGTCATGGGTGAGCACAGATTTGAATTGCGACCAGGTCACTTTTGACATTGCCTTTGGACCCGTCTCGCCACCACCAATCATTGCGTATGGTCTGACGACACCGGTTTATGATCTCGGCGTTTTGAATGCAGGGACCACCTATTATTGGCAGGTGATTGCACACGATGGTGAAACCACGATTATCGGACCGGTTTGGAAGTTCAGCACGATCGATGAGCTGAACAGGATATTCCTGCCGTTGGCAACCAGGGGCTAATTTGAATTTATCCATAAGTCCTTGGACGGGCAGGTCTGAGTCAGATTATGGTGGATTTTGTCCAAGAGGTTCGGCAATCGAATTTGGGTGTCAGGTCACACATGAGACCTGCCCCTACACCTTCCACCCAGACAAGACCCAACCGTCCGCAGCCCGCCAGATTCCCTGGGACGGGCAGGTCTGAGTGAGATTATGGTGGATTTTGTCCATGAGGTTCGATAATCGAATTTGGGTGTCTGGTCACACCTGAGACCTGCCCCTACAAATGATGGGAACATGCCCCAACACCTACCGCCCAAACGAGACCCACCCGGCATGCAATGGCGCGGAAATCATCTTATCGCACACCGGACGGGCAGGTCTGAGTCAGATTATGGTGGATTTTGACCAAGGGGTACGTCAATCGAATTTGGGTGTCAGGTCAC
>JBGOYO010000111.1:0-8231 GCA_041479715.1 Anaerolineae bacterium | reverse complement strand
GGGCAATTCGGGGTCGGTTTTTATTCCGCCTTTATGGTCGCAGAATGGATCCGGGTAACTTCGCGCTCCTATCTGCCGGACACGAGCGCAGCATCGTGGTTCTGCTCGGGAAATGATATGTTTTCAGTCGAACCTGCGCAGAAAATCGATCGGGGAACAAAAATTTTGATCAAGCTCAAAGAGGATGCAGCCGAATTCGCCCAGGAAAGTCGACTGCGGGAAATCATTAAAAGACATTCTGATTTCATCTCATATCCAATCTATCTGGGCGAAAAAAAAGAACAGGTCAACAAGCAGACCGCCCTGTGGCGCCAGGCTCCGCGCAAGGTGGAGAAAAATGATTACGATGATTTTTACCACCAGTTGACCCTGGATTTCTCGCCTCCACTGACCCATATCCATTTAGCGGTGGATGCGCCAGTCCAGATGTATGCAATTTTGTATGTGCCCGCAAAATCGGAGCGGAATATGTTTTCGATCCGCAAGGAGGATGGGTTAAAACTCTACTCCTGTAATGTGCTGATCCAGGAATACTGCAAGGAAGTTCTGCCGGAATATTACCGTTTCATCCAGGGCGTGGTGGATACCGAAGATTTACCCTTGAACTTGTCGCGTGAGACCATTCAGGCTAATAGGATTATGGCGAATCTAAAATCGCTGATCACCTCCAAAATCACCGCTGCGCTTGACAAGCTGGCAAAGGACGAGCCAGAACACTACTCCGAATTTTGGAAGGAGTTTTGTCGTTATATTAAAGAGGGTGTTGCCATTGAGCAAACCGAGCCCGAATCGTTATATCCCCTGCTCCGCTTCCATACGACCACCTCAACCGATGTGTGGTCCTCGTTGGATGATTACATCGGCAGGATGAAACCAGAGCAAGATGAAATATACTATATCCTGGGGGACGACGAACGCTCTGTCGTATACAGCCCGCACCTGGATATTCTCAAAAAACATGGACTCGAGGCACTCCTGCTGACCGATCCAATCGACCCATTTATGGTCGTTCGTCTGGCGAAGTATAAGGATCATCCCCTGCTGAATGTCGCATCTCCAGATTTAAAGCTGCCCACCCTGGAACAAGAGCCCGAGGCTGAGCCTGCGGCTTCGCTTGACCCAAAAGAATGGATCAACCTCATCGAACGGTTCAAGACCCGGCTGGGAGATAAGGTCGCCGACGTCCGTATGACCGACCGCTTATCGGGCTCACCCGCTCGACTGGTCGACCCGGAGGGTGTGCCAAACCAGGAGATGCAGCGCGTTTACCGCTTGCTCAAGGAAGATTTCGAACTTCCCAAAAAAGTGCTTGAATTAAACCCACAGCATCCAATTCTGCTTCAGCTGAATTCACTACCCTCGGAGGCTGAGCTGGGTCAATTGATCATTGAGCAAATCTATGAAAATGCTCTGTTAATTGAAGGATTACATCCGGATCCCGCAGGCATGATTGATCGTATCCAAAAGATCATCGAGGCAGCAATTAAATAAAAAAGGTTTACTCAAGAACTACCTTGGGTGAACCTTGATAGATGCTCTGAGATTATATCCAATTATGGGTGACTTCCTGGCAGCAGCGCACAAAATCCAATACGGTGGGCACATTTCGCATTAAGGTTGCCATGTTGCCATGTACATTCAACATGCGGGTCATCAATGCCTGAATCACTCCAGCTTCACCCGATAATATTTTTATGAAGTTGCTGTAGGATCCTTTAAGCACAAATGCGGGATTTTTGATTGAAGAGTGATCCTCTACGATGGCGTCTCTACATTTTCCATGCCACAGGTCAAAATATAACCACATCTCGTCTTGAATGGATTTATCAGGCTCTAGAATGATGCGCATATCCCCTTCCCAATTTTTGGCAACCTGAGCATAATGCTCGTCCGTATTGAGCTTCTCTTTGATTGCCTGCATCCATTCTGTGGAAGGGAATATAGCTGTATTCATTTTTCCTCATTAAGGGTTCATCAGGGTGTGCGCTGGGGGGGACTTGAACCCCCACGCCTTGCGGCACATGGCCCTCAACCATGCCTGTCTGCCAATTCCAGCACCAGCGCAAAAGGTATTCGTATTATAATCGGCTAACTGCGATTGTCAAGCGAGCATGAATACAGGAGTAAACCATGCGTATCGTATTGGATGCAATGGGGAGTGATTCCTGTCCCGAGCCGGAAGTTGCGGCAGCGGTTGAAGCGGCGCGTCTGTTCGGTGACGAAATTCTGCTCGTCGGACCTGCAGAAGAACTAAAAGCTCGTTTGTTGTCGATTGGTGCTCCTAACGGATCTGTCCGCCTGGTCGATGCGTCCGATACCATCTCCATGGCAGATAAAGGCTTTGCGTTGGCATTAAAAGCCAAGCGGCGTAACTCCAAGACATCCATGGCGGTAGGCATCGACCTGGTTAAATCAGGCCAGGCTGATGCTTTCGTCACCGCTGGCAATACAGGCGGGGCAATGGCAACCGCGTATTTTCGCCTGGACACCATCCCCGGGGTGGAGCGCGCTGGTCTGACTGCCACCTTTCCAGTGAAAGATGGGTTCTGTATTGTCCTCGATATCGGCGCCAACCCCGACTGTAAACCCGAACATATTGTCCAATTTGCAATCATGGGTTCTGTTTATGCGAATAAAACCCGCGCCATCGAAAATCCTCGCGTAGCCATCCTTTCCAATGGGGAGGAGGCTGGCAAAGGTAACGAGCTGGTTCGAGAAACCTTCCCACTCCTGGCTAAAAGTGGATTAAATTTTATTGGAAATGTTGAAGGGAAAGAGCTCTTTGCCGGTGAAGCTGATGTGGTGGTCACCGATGGGTTTACCGGTAATATATTGTTAAAATCAACCGAAGCAGTGGCTAAACTGATTATGGACATCCTGAAAGAGCAGCTGAAATCCAATCCAATTTCAATTATTGGAGGAGCACTTGCCAAACCCAGCCTTACTAAGATCAGAGCGATGCTTAATCCGGATGAATACGGAGCAGCTCCCTTGCTTGGGGTGAACGGTTTGGTATTTATTGCCCATGGACGCTCCAATGCTCACGCCCTGGTAAGCGGTATAAAAGCCGCGCGTGCATCAGTTGAAGCTAATCTGCTAGAATCTATCCAATCGGCAATCCAAGACAGGATACAAAAATCACAACTCGAGGTCACAAGATGAAAGTACAACGTGCTGTTATTACCGGTATGGGGGCTGTTACTCCCCTGGGCTCGTCGGTCGATTTATTTTGGAACGGCTTGATTCGTGGGGATTCAGGTGTCAGAAAGATCACCCAATTCGATTCTTCTGAGCTTCCGTGCCAGATCGCCGGTGAGATCCCAGATTTCGATCCAATGCAATATCTCGATCGCAAGGAAGCCCGGCGATTGCCGCGTTCAGCGCAGATCGCAGTGGCATCAGCCATCCAGGCGGTAAACGATGCAGGATTGCCTGGTACCATGCCGAATAAGGAACGCACCGCAGTAGTTTATGGAACAGCCCTTGGTGGTATAGATATGATGGTTGACGGGATATTCCAGCTTCGCGCTGAAGGATTAAGTCGCGGGAATCCCTTTACTCTACCATTCGCAATCCCTAACCTCTCCACTTTTTTAATCGCCAAGCAGTTTCAAGCCCTGGGACCGAACAGAACGATAGTAACTGCCTGCGCCACGGGTACGCAGACGATCGGTGAAGCCGCCGAGCTGATCTGGAATGGCAAAGCCGACGTTGTTATCACTGGCGGGACCGAGGCGTTGATCGAGGATTACTCAGTGGCAGGTTTTTGCGCTATGCGGGCACTACCGACCAGCTTCAACGATGATCCTCCGAGAGCCAGTCGACCCTTTGACGCCAAGCGGGAAGGTTTTATTCTCGCCGAAGGCGCCGGGACTTTGGTCGTCGAAAGCCTGGAAAATGCTATCAACCGGGGCGCTCACATTTATGCAGAAATTATTGGGTGTGCCTCCACATCTGATGCATTTCATATTGCTGCGCCAGATCCCGATGCAGCCGGTGCCATCCGCGCCATGCATTGGGCTCTGGAGAATGCCAGCATCGCTCCCACCCAGATTGATTATATTAATGCCCATGGGACATCAACCCCATTAAACGACACAACCGAAACCAAGGCAATCAAGGAAGTTTTTGGAAAACATGCCTACAAGCTTGCAGTGAGTTCCACCAAGTCAATGATCGGGCATGCTATGGGTGCCTCTGGTGCGCTTGAAGCCATCGCTTGTGTATTAACCATCCTCAACGGCATCATCCACCCCACCATAAATTACACCACTCCCGACCCCGACTGCGACCTGGATTATGTCCCGAATGTGGCTCGTAAACAAACAGTCAACTATGCCTTATCGAATTCATTCGGTTTGGGTGGTCAAAATGCATGCCTGATCTTGAAAAAGTTCGAAGAATGATCATCATCATATAGAATTCGAAGGAATGGACTCATGAAGGTAATCACCAATGATAGATTAATCAAAAGGAACTCCCGCATCGGTCAGATAGCAACGTTTGCTGGCTTAGTAGTCCTTGTCGGCGGGTTGATCATTACATTCCGGAATCCAGCCTATGCATCACTTTCATGGGTGGCATTAATCGCAGGCTTTGGTCTATCGCAAGTTGGCCTTTATTTTGGGAATCGCTGGGGAAGGCACCCTCGACCTGATGAGCTCGTTGATCAGGGTTTAAAGGGATTAAATGATCAATATTCCATCTATCATTACGTGGCACCTGCATCACACCTGTTAGTAGGTCCCTCAGGATTATGGGTCATCATGCCGTATTATCAAGCGGGGAAAATCATATATGAGAAGAACCGCTATAAACAAAAGGGGGGCGGGTTCATGCAAAAATATTTACGTATATTCGGCCAGGATGGTCTCGGTAGACCCGATTTGGAAGCCTCATCTGAGGTCGAAGCAATCGATAAGTTCATTAAAAAAAATATCCCCGATGTAGAATTCCTGGAATCAAGTGTCGCCCTGGTGTTTACTAATGACAAAGCCGATTTAGAAGTTGAGAACGCTCCGGTCCTGACCATACCTTTGAAATCACTAAAAAGCGCAGTGCGTAAATCCGCCAAGGAGAAGCCCCTTTCTCCGGATATGATCAAACAGATAAACGAGCTGTTCGCGTAAAAAAAAACCGGTGCTCGTTGAAGTGCACCGGTTTTCGATTTTGGAAGAACTAGCTTTTCAAGAACTCCTGAAGCGATTCTTTGCTGATCCTGAAGGAATTGCCGATTTTCTTGGCCTTAAGATCACCTGAACTGATTGCTGCAACCACATCTTCTTCAGAGACTTTCAAGAATGTGGCGGCTTCTCCCGGTGTCATAATATCTGGCATTGCCCCTGATGCAGCTGCTCCGCCTGCTGGTGCGCCTCCAGGCGGTGGTCCACCTGCCGGGGTCATGGCACCCGCGCCGGTCATACCCTGTAGTGCTGAACCCATCACCTGTCCGATACCCAACCCGGCTCCAATCCCGGCAGTCAAACCGGCGCCTCCGCTCGGGTTTTGAGCGGCATCCCGCAGCGCATCCGCAGCCTGTAATTGGGTATAGGTTGCCATATCCAGCATCCCCATGGCGCGCAGTTCCTCAGCAGATTTGCTGGAAGGTTTCAGGTTTTCAATATAGAAAGTTTTAAGGGTCAAGCCAATAGCTTCAAAATCTTCGAGCGCCTTGGCACGCACCCCTGCTCCCAGCTCTTCAGTCAAGCCAATCATCTTGGGGATGTCATTATTAACTGCGGTTTCACCGAGCAGGTCCTGTAATTTGGAGAGCAGCATTGACCGCAACCGTGATTCGATGTCTTCGGTCATGTAGGTTCCCTGGGTTCCGACGATCTGGGTGACGAACTGCTGTGCATCCTTCACCTGGAAGCTGTAATTACCGAAACCCTGCAGCAGGGCGACACCAAGGCCCATACCAGGATTGCGCACGATGATCGGTTGCGGCGTACCCCATTTCTGGTCCGCAAATTCTTTCATGCTGACGAAATATACTTCCGCCGGGAAAGGGGTCGCGGTGTTAAACAACGCAGGGCCAATCTTCTCGATTAACAATGGAATATTTAAGGTTGTGATCGTATGCCGGCCGGGACCGAATGTATCCAATGCATTACCATCCCTGAAGAAGACCGCTTCTTGAGATTCTCGTACGATCACCTGACTGCCGATCCTGAAATCACCCGGACCGGTTTCAGGGAAACGGTGGACGATTTCGTCACGCATCTCGTTTGGGTATTCAACTACATCGAATATTCTAGCCATTGTTTTGTCTCCTGTTGGAAATTATTAGTATATTCCCACATCACGCAATAACCACTTCCTGGCGCCTCTCATAAGCAGTGACGCAGTCCTTGGAAACGGTTTGAAGGTTTCGGATTGCAGCCGGTAAGCCATCCGTCCCCATAGAAGACTGGATATTATCAATCGCTCTTCCAACTTCGTCAGTTTTATCCAGCAAAGCAGCATCGAACTCATACAATTTGGCGAGCTCTGGCTCTTTGATTTTCACTGCTTCAAATAAGCTGGAGTAACCGCGCGGCGCAGTACGCACACGATCGGCAAATGTCCGCAATCGAAGGGCTGCCTTTTCCAGATCATCAGTGTATTCGATCTTTCCCTGGTTGATGAACTCGACTTGCAGGTCTGACACACGACCTTCCAGCTCGCGGAATCGGCGATAGATCGTATCGCGGATAAGCTTATCCGAATCCCTGCGGTTTTGCTGCTCAACATAGCCTTTAAAACCCGGTATCTTGCTGGCTATTTTTTTAAAAATATCCATACTGTTGGTAACTTTTTGAAATACCTGATCCTTGAGGTCACTCATTTTTTTCCTCCGCACATAGGTGTGAATATTATGTCAACAGTAAATTCGATTATAGTCTTTGTTGAATTTTAATACAACAGATTATATAAGGTTTACGTAAGGCGCCTCAAAGCGTTGCATCGGTGATGATTAATTAATTCGGGATTATAATCTCCGCCATGATTCTTCAAAACCAGGTTTACCTCGATTATGCCGCCACAACTCCCGTCGATGAGCGCGTGATGCAGATCATGCTGCCGTATTTTAGCGAGTCGTTTGGGAATCCTTCCTCGATTCACAGGTTTGGTCAGGCTGCTGAAGCTGCACTCGAAAACGCACGGGTGACCATTGCCCAGCTGATGCACTGCCTGCCAGAAGAGATCATTTTCACTTCTTGTGGCACTGAAAGTGATAACCTGGCGTTACGGGGGTCAGCTTTTTTTGCCAAGCAGACCCGCGGGGCAAACCACATCTTGATCAGCCCCGTGGAGCATCATGCCGTCTCCAAAACTGCCGAGCAGCTTGCTCGAGTTCACGGTTTTGAGCTCGAATATCTGCCGGTGAATTCGCTGGGGCAAACCACAGTGGAAGATGTTGCTGCCAGTTTACGCCCCGATACCGCCATTGTCTCGGTAATATACGCCAACAACGAAATCGGCACGATTAATCCCATCGCAGAGATCGGCCAGTTATGTCGGTCCAAAGGGATAGTCTTCCACACAGATGCTGTACAAGCCGCTGGATATCTTCCAGTGGATGTTAATTCTTTGAATACCGATCTGGTCTCCATCGGGGCGCATAAATTTTACGGTCCAAAAGGCATTGGTGCGCTGTATATGCGCAAAGGGTTGTCCATCCTACCAGCTCAAACCGGTGGCGGCCAGGAGAATGGCTTGCGTGCCGGGACGCAAAACATTCCATATATCGTCGGCATGGCAGAAGCCCTGCGCCTTGCACAGACCGAAAAACATGCCCGGATCGCCAACTTGCAACCCTTACGCGATCATTTAATCGGCACTGTGCTAGAGGAAATCCCCGATTCCCAATTGACTGGGCATCCGCAGGAACGCTTACCCAACCACGCCAGCTTCTTATTCAAGGGTGTTGATGGGAACGCCTTATTGATGATGCTTGACCTGGAAGGGTTCGCTTGCTCATCAGGGTCAGCCTGTAAAACAGGTAACCCGGAACCATCAGATGTGCTGATCAGCCTGGGCTATACGCGTGAATGGGCGTTGGGCTCCCTGCGTGTGACTTTAGGTATGTATACTCAACCTGCCGAAATCGAACGATTTCTCGCTTGTTTACCCGCTGTAATTACTAAACTACGCCAGGTAAATTAAGTATAGGAAAAAATGAGCAATAATCCCGTTGTTGCTATCGCCATGAGCGGTGGAGTGGATAGCTCGGTTGCGGCTGCTCTACT
>JBGOYO010000110.1:0-8232 GCA_041479715.1 Anaerolineae bacterium | reverse complement strand
CTTATGGAATGCTTATGACCCTGCCATCCGTCAATACCGAAAAAACGCTCCGCATCTACCTGGCTTTGGCGCAATACCCCATCCTGAGCACACAGATCCGCGCCCGCATGCGGCGTGCCATATTCGAACATGGGGTGATCACCCAGCAGGATTTCGAGACCGAGGTGCATGATCAGGCGATAAATTCTCAATCCCGCGAAGCCCTTCATGACCCCCTCTTAGAGGAGCCCGCCGGTGTGTGGGAACTGCGCCTTTCGCGCCTGCGCGATCATCTGACCGACTTCTACTTCGCCTACAACCTGCCCTACGAGCTATTCGAGCAGATCGTGCGCGACACCCTGGCTGAGCGCGGTGTGCGCGCCCAAGACCTGATGGTCTCATTCAACGCCGAGCTGGCACCTCAGTCCATGCTCTTTGAGCAGGCCACCGCCATTGAGAACTTGCCTGCCGATGAGCGCATCGTGGCTGAGCCCCACCTGCGCGAGATCAAGGTGGTGCTCATCCGCACCCTGATCAGCGACCAGCTTGCCTATGTCAACATCGCAAAAGACTGGTTCACCATCCGCGACCTGCGCGAGATCTACCAGCATAAGATCGGCAGCGGGAAGATTGGTGGCAAGTCTGCCGGAATCCTGCTTGCCCGGCGCATCCTCGAAAATGTGGCCTCTCCCGAGCTAAATGCTCATCTAACCATCCCCGAGTCGTACTTCATGGGAGCCGACGTCACCTATGCCTTCATGGCAATGAACAACCTGATGCACTGGAATGACCAGAAGTACAAGACCGAAGAGCGCATCCGCGCCGAATACCCTCAGATCATCCATGATTTCCTGGCCGGTAAATTCCCCCCCGAAACGTTAGGTGAGCTGCGCAGCCTGCTGGCGAAGCTCGGCCCGCAGCCCCTGATCGTTCGCTCGTCCAGCCTGCTGGAGGATAACTTCGGTACCTCCTTCGCTGGCAAGTATGAGAGCCTGTTCTGCCCCAACCAAAGCAGCCTGGAAGAGAACCTCCAGCAGCTCACCCAGGCTATCCAGCGCATTTACGCCAGTATCCTCAATCCCGAGGTTCTTCTTTACCGCCGCAGCAAGGGTCTGCAGGATTACGACGAGCGCATGGCTATCCTGATCCAGCTCGTCCAGGGCGAGAGGGTGGGGCGCTACTTCTTGCCCAACGGCGCTGGTGTGGCCTTTTCGCGCAATCAGTTTCGCTGGAACCCGCAGATTCGCCGGGAAGATGGCTTTATCCGCCTGGTTTACGGGCTGGGAACGCGCGCTGTGGAGCGCATGGGCAACGACTATCCACGCATGGTCGCCTTGAGTCACCCCTTGCTCCACCCAGAAGCCACCCCCGTACTCATCAGCCAATACTCCCAGCATTATGTAGACTTGATCGATCTCGAAGATAACCAGCTCAAGTCTGTCCCGGTTGAAGAAGTGCTATCTGCCCGCATGCCCGGTCTTCGCTATATCGCCCAAATATATAACGATGAATTCATCCTGCCCATCCGTAGCAATCTGCTCGATGGCAAGTCCAGCCAGCTGGTAATCACCTTTGACGAGCTTCTCCGCCGGACGCCTCTCGCCATGCGCTTCCGAGAGCTTTTAACCACACTGGAGAAAAATTATCGCTCCCCGGTGGATACCGAATTCACCCTGCAGATCCTTAACCCTGATTCCGCCCAGCCTGATGTGAATATTTGTCTTCTTCAATGCCGCCCGCAGTCACAGTTTAAGGAAAGCAAGGTGCGCCTGCCCGCCAGCCTGAACCCCGCCGACGTGATCTTCTCCACTCGTCGCCTGGTCCCCGATGGGCATGTGGATTGCATCACCCACGTCCTCTATGTCACCCCGGAGGGCTATTTCGCCTTAGGCACCCAGGCCGAGCGCAGCCATATCGGGCATCTCATAAGTAAACTCAACGCCAAATTGGCAGGGGAGATCTTTATCACCATCGGACCGGGTCGCTGGGGCACGATTAACCCCGACCTGGGCGTTCCGATTAACTATGGTGATATTTACAACACGCGCGCGCTGATTGAGGTCTCCGGGCATGGCATCAGCGCCGCCCCTGAGCCGTCCTTCGGCACCCACTTCTTCCAGGACCTGGTGGAAGCCAATATTTACCCGCTTGCCATCTACCTGGATGACCCCGACGTCCAGCTCAACCGCTCCTTTTTCTATGACACCCCTAACCTGGTGACAGATTACTTGCCCGAGTCCGAGGATTGCGGCGAGACGGTGCGCCTGATTGAGGTCGCCTCCTTCCGGCAGGACGCTCATCTGGAGTTGGTGATGGACGACGAAAAGGGTGAGGGCGTGGCGTACCTGGTTCCTGACGAATAGGTCATACACTTATCTATAATTTTGAATGAAATCAACTCAGCTCGAGGAGGAGCGGCAATGAAAAAATTCGTAGCTGTTGCGGGGAATATCGGGGTCGGTAAGTCCACTCTGGTCAGCATGCTGTGCAACCGTTTGGGTTGGCAGCCTTTCTTCGAGCCGGTGGGTGATAACCCCTACCTGGCTGATTTTTACCATGATATGCACCAGTGGTCCTTCCACTCGCAGATCTTTTTCCTCACCCGTCGCCTGCGTTCCCATCGACAGTTGCTCGACCACCCCACCTCCGCCATCCAGGACCGTTGTGTCTACGAAGATGCCGAAGTCTTCGCCCAGAATCTGTTCCTGCAGGGGCTGATGGATGAGCGCGACTACCTCAGCTACCACGAGCTATACTGTGTGCTAAGCGAATTCCTTCCCCCGCCAGACCTGGTGGTTTATCTGCGGGCCTCAGTAGCCACCCTGAAGATGCGCATCTCCCGTCGTGGGCGCGATTACGAGCGCACCATCACCCCTGAGTATCTCGGGCAGCTGAACACGCTGTACGAGGATTGGATTGCCGGTTTCAGCTTGTGCCCGGTGCTCACCGTCCCCGCCGACTCGCTGGACTACGTCGCCCATCCGGGTCACCTCGACCTGGTTGCCCTCAAGGTGGAGGAAAAGTTGACCGGCAAGGAAGAGGTCAACTTCTCTGCCGCCGAGGTGGCGAATTCAGCTTAAATATATTCACGCCTGTTCTCGCAGGTTTTCGGGGGAGCAGCATTCTTCGCGATGAAGAAATCCATGCATTGTCATTGCGGTCATCCCGGCTGGTTTTCGGGGAAGGAGCGTTTTTAGCGACCGAAGTCATCTGCTCTAGACAAGAATAATCACATAACGTAACGTAACCTCAAAGAATAATCTTGTAAAAAGCAGATTGCCACACCAGAAAAACACTGGCTCGGAATGACAACCCAGTGTTTACACCTTCTCCAGCTCCTCGATCATCCCTTCCGCCAGGCTGACGGCCTCCTGCAGCGCCCTGGCATCCATGGCGAAGCGGGTGCCCGCGGTCTCATACAGCTTCGGCAGCGTCACGGTTCCACCCAATGCCAGTGCCCGGCGGTAAGCTTTCACCGCTGCGCGCTGATCCTGTAAGGCATTACGCCACACCTGGAACGCTCCCAGCGATGCCAGTCCATACTCCACGTAATAGAAAGGCACCTCAAAGATATGTGGCTTCCTCTGCCAGCCGGTGACCATCACCTCATCCAGACCGTTCCAGTCTACCCCTACCATATAGCGCTGCCAGAGCTCAGCCCACTCCTGGTCGCAGTTTTCCGGGTGGACAGCTGCCTCTGGGTGAGTGTACACCCAATGCTGGAAGGCATCCACCACTGCCATGTACGGCCAAAAGGTTACGGCTTCCTCCAGGTGCTCGATCCGTGCCCTGGCAGCCTCCTTTTCTGAATAAAACCCACCTTCGCTTGCCAACAGGTAAGGTGAAGCCAGCAGCTCCATTGCCATCGAGGCCACTTCGGCGAACTCCATTCCCACCGCCAGCTGGTGATAATAAGGCAGACGGGCCTCCTCGAATCCGTGGAAGGCATGTCCACCCTCATGTATCAGTGTAGCCACATCTTCCTGCAAGCCCACCGCGTTCATGAAGATAAACGGTTGCCTGGTCATATCATAGTTATTGCAATACCCCCCGGGTGCTTTTCCCTTGCGATTTTCCAGGTCAAATAAGTTCTTGTTACGCATAACCTCGAAATACTCACCGAGTTCGGGGTCGACACGCTTAAAGATGGCTGAAACCTTTTCCTCCAGATCTGTGATCGTCTGGAATGGCTTCAGTGCCTCCCGACCCAATGGATCAATATTTAGGTCCCACGGTCGCAGCGAGCTGAGACCCAGCCGGATTTGGCGTTTCTCATAGATTCGCCGGGAAGCCGGAACGGCCACCTGCTCGATCGCCCTGTGGAAAGCGGCGCAGTCATCAGGCGTGTAATCGAAGCGCAACAACTCCTTCCAGCGGTATGCTCGGTAATCTGTGAAATTGGCATTCTTTGCAATCCTGCAGCGAAGGTCAAGCATATTGACCCACAGCTCGTTCAGCTTCTGGCGGTCGGCTAGCCTGCGCTCCATACTCATCTGCCAGGCTTTTTCACGTTTTGAGCGGTCCAGACTATGGAAAACCGTCTGCAGCTGGGTGGTGGTGACCTCCCTGCCTTCCCATTCAACCGTTTGCGCTCCAATGATTTCGTCGTACTCGTTAACCAGTTTCTTCTCCTCGTTAAGCAGAGGCAGGTTGCTCTCCCGGTACATCTCAGCTTCAACCACCATATTGCGCAAGGGTATCTCAAATCCTTGCGGTTGTAATCCACTGGTGAGCAGTTTCTGTTTGAGTACCTGGTTGGCTGCTAGTGCTGGGGTAAAGGTCTCATCCAGGAAGCTGTTGAAGCGCGCTTTCACTTCCGGGTCGGAGGTATACAACGTGGACGCCACATACAAGCGGGCAAACATCTCTGAGACCATCCGGTTCAGGTCCGACCAGTCCATCACCCACTCATCAAGGCTACCGGTGGATAATGGTCGTTTTTTCAGGTCTTCCGCGTAGGGACTGATCTGGCTCCAATCCAAACGCATGAACTCATCGGGATCCTTCGGTAGCGTCTTGAACATGGCGATTCCTTCCCTTCATCGTTGGCGACCAGGGTTACATCCCTGATCCGTAGTTTATCCAGTTACCTCACTGGGTCCAATCCTTGGTGTACCAGCGCAGATAATCTTCCACATGCGCCTGCCAGTAATCCTCTTCGTGCTCACCGACGAACATGTGCCATTCGTGTGGCACGCCGAACTTGGTCAACAATTCCTCCAGCCATTTCGCGCCGATGGAGATATCTGGGCGGTCGGCATTACCGATATCCATATAGACGCGCGGTGCCAATCCATTGGGGATGCTGTTCAGCCACTGGTAAATCGGTTGGACGTCACTGTGGAACACAAAACCACTGTGCACCCCTACCTTACCGAACTTGTCCCAATTTGAGAGACCGATGTGGACTGCCCAGGCTGCTCCCCTGGATAACCCGCCGATAGCCCGGTGATCCCGATCCGGGATCGTCCGGTACTTCTCATCGATCCATGGGATAAGCGACTGTTCCACCGCCAGACCAAAGTTATCCGCGGTGGGTTCCGTCCAGACTCTGTCTCGGGGCATCACCACGATAAAGGGATCCACTTCACCACTTGCGATCAGACGGTCTGCAATCTCAGGCACACCCAGTCGGTCCCATTGAGTATCGGAATAGCTTTGCCCATGGATCAGGTATAGGACAGGGTAGGCCCGCTCAGTATCTTGATCATAACAAGGTGGTAGATAAATGCGGTACACCAGCGGGTCGGGAAGAAGCACTGTGGTGAACTCATATACTTCCACCTTACCGCCTGCCTGCATGCATTCCCGCTGGGTTGGCGTGGGTATATCAGGCTGGGGGGTAAATGTGGCAGTCGGGGTATAGGTAGATGTAGGTGGGATGTCTGTCGGTATGATCGTGGTCGAGGGTGTTGCAATCACCGTCTCGCTGGCTATTGGCGAAATTGATGCTTCTAGCGCTGCAGTAGGAGTGGTAGTGTCGGTGGGTTGTACCAGATTGATCGACTGGCAGGAGGATAATAGTGTCAACAGAAAAACAGAGATGACCAATTTTCTCAGCACTTTTGGAGTTTACCACAAGATATACAGCAGTAATCTAGATTAAATCAGCGTGAGTACGAGCCTGCGTGTTTCCTGATTTACCCTTTCGCTGGTAAAATTGCACGATATATCTGTATATGGAGAAGTGAATGAGAAAGATTATATTATTGTTTCTGATGCTCAGTGCACTTGCGCTTGCGGGCTGCCTCCCCCAGGCGCAAGCCAGCCCAACATCCACGGTCGCTGCAGTAACCCGCCCAAGTTCGACGAGCGTCGTGAACACACCAGCCCAGGCAGCTATCTTTCCAGATTCTGGCTGCACCGTCGTCACCCAGAAACCCACACCGGGTCCCACTCCAGAAACGGTCTACCCGCCGGTTACCGATACCGACTGGACCAAAGGTCCAGCTAACGCAAAGGTAACCATCATCGAATATTCCGATTTCCAGTGACCCTACTGTGCCCAGCTTGCTCCCGTGATGGAGCAACTCCTCAAAGAATTCCCCAATGACCTGCGCTTTGTATATCGCCATTATCCCCTAATTGGCACACCCGAGTCACCCTTCCACGATAAATCTGCCCTTGCCACCCAGGCCGCTGAAGCTGCCGGCAAGCAAGGCAAGTTCTGGGAGATGCATGACCTGCTGTTCGCCAATCAGTCTGAGTGGTCGACATTAACCGTGGCCGATTTCCAGCAGTGGCTGATCAATAAAGCCGGTGATCTAAAACTCGATGTTCCTAAGTTCACCACCGATTTGACCAGCACTGAATTGATCAACCTGGCTCAAAAGGCATGGGATGACGGCCAAAAAATGCAGCTTACCGGCACACCGACCTTATATACCAATGGCAATCCGTGGCCAAGCAACACACTCGCCATGAATGCGGTCAATATCGCCTCGATTATCAAGCTGGTCTTGCTCGAGGATCGCCAATTCACCGAATGCCCCCCGATGACCATCGATCCGACCAAACAATACATCGCCACCCTGCACACCGAAAAGGGTGATATCGTTATCGAGCTGGCTCCTGATAAAGCCCCGCTGGCTGTGAACAGCTTCATTTTCCTGGCCCGCAATGGCTGGTTTGATAACGTCACCTTCCAACGTGTCATCCCGGGCTTCGTTGCCCAGGCTGGTGACCCGAGCGGAACTGGCTACGGGACGCCCGGGTATGCCTTCAAGAATGAAATCTCCGACCTAAAATTCGATGCACCTGGTGTGGTCGGTATGGCCAATGCAGGGGCTGATTCGAACGGCAGTCAATTTTTCATTAGCTACGTCCCACTGCCTAACCTGGATGGTAAATATACGATCTTCGGACATGTGATCAAAGGTATGGATGTGGTCACCAGCCTTACTCCCCGCGACTCATCCCAGAGCGCTGATCTTCCCCCGGGTGACAAGATCATCAGTGTAGGTATCCAAGAGAAATAACATACTCCAATCCAGGAGCTGGAAACTATCTCCAGCTCCTGAAAAATCATTACAGACTATGTACATACCTCCCGCAATCAACACAACATCCAAGCCACCAATCCACTGGCCGTCGCTCCTTCAGCTGATATTTAGCTCCCTGGCGGCTGTTCTGCTGTTTGGATTAGCAGCTATCCTTGCAGTCACTGGCTTGTCCCAGTTCTTCGCTGGTGGGACCGCCAGTGCTACCTCCACTCAGCCATTCATGGTCGCTGGCAGCCTGGTGTTCGCCGGAGTGCTGGTGATCCCGTCTGCCTGGTATGCATGGAGAAATATTGCTCATCCTGGTTTCGAGCCCGTATCTCGACCGGAATCTCGTTACTTCGGCCTTATCCTGACGGTTGTGGTACTTGTGGTGGTGAGCGGAACTCTGCTGCTTGGGAATTGGATTTCCAGAAATGACCGTATCTCCTGGTTCATACTGCCTATACTCAATATCATCGCTACCGGTCTGCCTGCGCTGTGGGTGATATATTTCGGCACGCGCGGGCTTCTGCCTAACAAGCCCCGGCACACATGGGGAGTGTTCGCCAGTGGGTTGATCTTAGGACCGACCATCATGCTGATTCTAGAGCTGATCCTACTTGTCGTGGTGGGAATCATCGCATTCCTGTGGATCAGGCTTAACCCATCCGTGTCCAACCAGCTCAATGGTCTGATGTTTCGTCTACAAAACGGTGTTCCTGATACTCAAACGATAATCAGAACCTTTCTGCCTTTCCTGCTTAACCCTGTG
>JBGOYO010000109.1:0-8257 GCA_041479715.1 Anaerolineae bacterium | reverse complement strand
GCCTATGATGAACGAATGGCGATCGCAATCCCCGATCCGGAGGCACTGGATGTTGCCGTAAAGCAGATCCAAAAGGACCGCCTCCCGTTTGAAAAAATCGTAGTCAATACTGTCCGTGATTTGGTAAAATTAAACCCCCAGAGTCACGTCCACGCGACCGAGCTTTACGCTACGGTTAACATCATACGACGCTGCCCACCTGGTCCAATCCTTTCCTTGCTGGCATCCAGACCTTGGTTTATCCACGTCGGTGACCTACACTACCGCTTCGATGATTCGGAGAAAACCTAATGGCCCCGTTGCCTGATGTGAAGCGTTCCAGCCGTGCCAGACCGACTACTCAGACGCATTTCCACATCGATTTTAATTGGTGGCAAGACCGCGATCGTGATTGGCGCGTCTTCTTGCAAAGCTTGCTCTGTCCGGAGCATCAGCTGGTATTTTCAGAATTACCCGACGACCATCTGGTGGATTTTGTCGATCCGGTCACTGCAGAGGTTCAAAGGGTGGATGGATTGCAGCATATCCTCATCACCCACTGCGCCAAAACGGAAGGTTTCATCTCTCCGCACACTACCATGGTGGATGCGATATTCCGCATTTTCCTGGCAAATGGCAACGCTCCCATGACACCCGTGGAACTGTCACAGCTCTCGGGGCGATCGCCTGATTTGATTTTACGCGTATTGACCGGTGATCAGATTTATCGCGGCCTGCGTCAGGTATTGGAGGGGTGATTATAATTGCCCCTGTAGCTCAATGGATAGAGCAGCAGCCTTCTAAGCTGTTGGTTGTGGGTTCGAATCCCGCCAGGGGCGCAATGGAACAAATGGCTTGCCGGCACTGAGTTGTAAGTAACCAGTCAACGGCAAATAGCATCTAAGTAAAAATGGAGCCCGTTATGACAATCGAAAGAGTTGGAATATTTAAATTCTCCGGGAAAGACGTGACTGTGCTTGGTCCGGATATTACCATTGGGCAAAAAGCACCAGAATTTAGTGTTATTACCCAGGACTGGTCTACATTCAATGGCTTACAAGATACGATGGGAAAGGTACGAATTATTAATTCTCTTTTGTCCCTGAGCACAGACGTCTGTGATCGTGAAACTCGGCGTTTTAACCAGGAAGCAGCTGCTTTGGGCGATGGCATCGTAATACTAACTGTGAGTATGGATCTTCCTTATACAATCAAACACTGGTGTGCGGCGGCTGGAGTCGACCAGGTAAAAACCTTGTCAGACCACAAAATCGCTGATTTTGGACAGAAATATGGGGTCCTTCTGAAAGAACCTCGTGTCTTCCGTAGAGCAGCTTTTGTCATCGATCGAAATGATAAAGTGGTTTACGCTGCCTATATGCCTGTGCTTGGTGAGGAACCCAATTACCCTGAGGTATTAAATGCTGCCAGGCTTGCGTTGAAAGATTAAGTACAATTTGGTAGTACCCTTGGGAGAGATGCTCATGGAGGAAATTTCGGTCACTTCAGATTCAAGCCGGCACGTCTGGCATTTTTCTGATGATTTTCAAAACCCAATTACCGATACATACCGCTGGCGGATTGTCTCCCGGCCGCATGCCTGGCGCCCACCAACGGATGTATATGAAATTGATGATGCTATCATCATTCGGGTTGAAGTCGCTGGGATGCACGAATCAGACTTTACAATTTCGCTAGTTGACCGCATCCTCACAATCCGTGGTGTCCGCCAGGATATTTCGGAGCGGCGCGCTTATCATCAGATGGAAATCGCCTTTGGTGAATTCTCTACAGAGGTGGAGCTGCCTTATACAATCCTTTCTGAAAAAGTGGAAGCCACTTATCGCGATGGTTTCTTGCATGTCACACTAATCATCGAGCAGCCAAAACACATAAAAGTAGAAGGTGATTAAGCATTAATATGTCTGCAACTCGTTGGAACACGCTGAACCTGATGCGCTGGCTGGAGGAGCACGGCTGGCCGGACGAAGATCTGGAACTAAAAGAAATGATATTGGATTCCGATAATCCGGAGATGTCATCCATCACTACCCAATCATCAATATCAACTGAGCCTGTGTCAGATGGCAGCAAACAACCAGAGGTGAAGATTCCCGATATCCTCCCGATTTTGCCTCTCCGTGGCCTGGTCGTTTATCCTGAGACCGCTGTCCCATTGACCATCGGTCAGCCCCGTTCCATCCGCCTGGTGGATGATGTCGTAGGCGGTGAGGACCGTCTCATTGGACTTGTCACTTCGCGTGATCCCGAATTGGAGATCCCTGAGCCTAAGGATCTTTATGAAATTGGCACAGTCGCCATGATCCATCGTCTGTTCCGCGCACCGGATGGTACGATCCGTTTGCTCGTCCAGGGTAGTGCCCGCTTTCATTTAGGTGAATTCATACAGCACGAACCTTACCTGAAAGCCCAGATCCACCTGATTCCCGAAACAGAGGAAGAGGGGGTTGAGGTCGAAGCGCTTGCCCGGAATGCGCGTGACCAGTTCTCCCATATTGGTGAACTGATCACCTCTATCCCGCGTGAGCTGGTTGCGTCGGTTCAAGCGATCGAAGATCCTCTACAAACTGTCTACACTATAGCGAATTTCCAACGCATGGATTTATCTGCTGCTCAATCCTTGCTCGAGCTGGATTCCGTAAAAGAAAAACTGCATAAACTAGTTGGAATTCTGACCCGCGAGATCGAAGTATTGGAAATTGGTCAAAAAATACAAAATGAGGCCCGCTCGGAAATCGAAAAAGTGCAGCGTGATTATTTCCTGCGCGAGCAATTGAAAGCCATCCAACGTGAGCTTGGCGAAGGCGATGAACAAGCCGCAGAAGTGGATGAACTGCGCCAAAAGATTGATGCTGCCAAAATGCCCGAAGAGGCAGATAAACAAGCCCGTCGGGAGCTCGATCGTCTATCCCGCCTGCCTACTGCTGCTGCTGAGTATGGTGTTATTCGCACCTACCTTGATTGGATGGTCTCTCTACCCTGGTCGGTCAAAACCGATGACAATCTGGACATATCTCATGCCCGCGAAATTTTGGATCAAGATCATTATGGTCTCAAGGAAATCAAGGAACGCATCTTAGAGTACCTGGCAGTCCGTAAACTGCGCCAGGAGAGGAAAGACGAGGCGGTTCCGGAGAACAAGGACGAGATCCGTCGTCTGCGTGAAGGGGTCATCCTGTGTTTTATTGGCCCACCCGGGGTTGGCAAGACGTCTCTTGGTCGTTCGATCGCTCATGCCATGGGGCGTAAGTTTATCCGCATCTCCCTTGGCGGAATGCGCGATGAAGCTGAGATCCGCGGCCATCGCCGCACTTATATCGGTGCCTTGCCTGGACGTATCCTCCAGGCCATGCGGCGAATCGAGTCGCGTAACCCTGTCTTTATGCTCGATGAGATTGATAAACTTGGAATGGACTTTCATGGTGATCCTGCCTCCGCCCTGCTCGAAGTCCTTGACCCTGAACAGAACTCGGAATTCCGCGATCATTACCTTGAAGTTGCTTTCGATCTGTCTCAAGTGATGTTCATAACCACGGGCAACCTGCTCGAGCCGATTCCAGATCCACTGCGGGATCGGATGGAAATTATCACTCTTTCAGGTTACACCGAGAATGAGAAATGCGCTATTGCAAAACAATACCTGATCCCTCGTCAGATAAAGGAGAATGGATTGCGGCCAGAGGAGATTCAATTCTCAGATGAATCTTTGATGACAATTATCCGTTCTTACACCCGCGAAGCCGGGGTGCGTAATCTCGAGCGTGAGATCGGCTCAGTGTGCCGAAAGGTCGTCACCATAATTGCAGAAAACAAGACCAAATCGGTTGCCATCACACCGAAAAAAGTGGAAGAATATTTAGGTCGGCCTCATTTCTTTGGTAACGAAGAGATCGCTATACGGACATCAATTCCTGGTGTAGCTACAGGTCTGGCTTATACCCCGGTGGGTGGGGATGTGTTGTTTATTGAAGCTACTCGTATGCCGGGTAGCAAGGGCTTCCAGGTTACGGGTTCCATCGGCAACGTGATGCAGGAATCTGCTCATGCAGCTCTTTCATTTGTGCGCTCACGGACTGAAATTCTCAAGCTCGATCAGGGTTTCTTCGAAAAATCTGACATTCATCTGCACATTCCAGCCGGGGCACAGCCGAAGGACGGACCCTCCGCTGGTGTAACCATGGCAACTGCTCTCGTTTCGCTGATTTCTGGCAGGCCCGTTAAAGCCGACGTAGGTATGACCGGCGAAATCACCTTACGGGGTCAGGTATTACCCGTAGGTGGGATAAAAGAAAAGGTCCTCGCGGCACATCGCGCCGGTTTAAAGACTGTTATTTTACCCAAGCGTAACGAAAGTGATTTGGAGGATTTACCCGATGAAGTTCGAAAATCTATGAAATTTATCTTCGCCGAAACCGTGGATGAGGTCTTAAAAGCCGCTCTTGAGCCGATCTCCCGTCGCAAAAATTTAGTAAAAACGAAGGACGGAGATGGAAAGAAACCCGATACCAGGCAATCAAATGCTAAAAATAAGCCTCATTGAAGATGATCCGAATATAGCAGCCTTGTTACATATCCTACTGGAAATGGAAGGTTATTCAGTCAGGACGATAGGTAATCATCATGTTCATGGTCTGTTAGAAGCAATTCTTTTAGAACGTCCGCATATTGCATTAATTGATGTCAATCTCGCCAAGGGAAATGGTTTAGACCTGGTTCGGTCAATTCGGCGTGAGCCAGAGATAAAGGAAACTTGCATTTTAATGACTTCGGGTTTAAATTTGGAGAAGGAAAGCCTCCAGGCAGGGGCTGATGGTTTTATTCAAAAACCATTTATGCCCGATGAGCTAATGAAATTGATCCAGGATACCTATCAGCAATCATACAAATATCAACTAGAAAAAGAGTAAAGAAATTATCGTGACAAAAAAAATAGTTCGCACACAGATGCAATGGTATTCCATTGACCTACATTTACACACTCCAGCGTCGAGTGATTTCCAGCAACCCGATGTAAAGTACCTCGAGATACTGCAGCGGGCAGAAGCCCGGGGTTTGGACATCATAGCATTCACTGACCATAATACCGTCGCTGGCTACCGGAAATTGCAGGATGAGATCCATCAACTCGAGCTCTTGGAGAGGTTGAACCGCATCCTGCCCGAGGAGCAGAATCGCCTGCGTGAATACAGGCGTCTGCTCGAGAAATTATTGATCCTGCCCGCATTCGAATTCACTGCAACGTTTGGTTTTCATATAATCGGCCTCTTCCCTCCCGAAACCCCGGTGCGAGAGATTGAACATTTGTTGATCGATTTAAATATTCCCACCGACCAGCTTGACCTTGGATCCGCCACGGTTGGAGCAACTACCGATGTGCTCACCGCATATCGCATGATTGATGAAGCGGGTGGCATTGTTATCGCTGCCCATGCCAACTCCAATAACGGTGTCGCCATGCGAGGCTTTCCAATCGGTGGTCAAACAAAAATCGCTTACACCCAGGACCTTCATTTGCATGCCCTGGAAGTGACCGACCTGGAGCAGCGGGGTAACCGAACCACGGCCACATTTTTCAATGGCACCAAACCTGAATATCCTCGCCGGATGCACTGCATCCAAAGCTCCGATTCTCACAGGTTGATCACGGATCCACAACGCAAGAAGAACCCCGGGATTGGTGATCGGGTCAGCGAAGTGCTGTTGCCAGAGACCTCATTTGAAGAGTTGCGTGAATTATTCCTATCCAATGATTTCGCCCGCACCCGCCCACGCCAACATAAGGAACAACCGGCATATGATTTTGTTCTGGCAGCCCGTGAAGAAGGTGCCAACATCATACAAGATTTTCATGAGAATATGACCGTCAGGGGTGGAAAACTCTACAACATTATTGCCGATGTGTGTGCATTCGCCAATACAAATGGTGGTACGCTCTACATCGGTTTGACTAGCGATCCAAAAAAGCCGATTGTGGGTGTTAGTAACCCCGAGCAGGCTATTACCCAGCTGGACAAAGAAATTAGCACACGCATCACGCCCCCTCTACGGTGTACCATAGATGCTCATGAAACAAATGGGAAAAAGATTCTCCGCATCCTCATCCCACGGGGCGATGACCCTCCCTATGCTGTTGATGATAACAAGGTCTATGTCAGGGACGAAGCGGAAACCGGCCTGGCCGTCCGTGATGAAATTGTCAGCCTTGTTTTGCGGACGAGCAGCGTCCGTCCAGCGCCCCAACCGAAACAGGAAAGTGGGAAACAGGTTGCGGTTGAAGAAGCGCCTCAAAGTCCCATTGTCTCTGAGCGGGACGGAGATTTAACCCCACGCACCGGTGTGGAAGTGGTCAAGGTCGAGGAGCGGGATGGCATTTCTTACTACACCATGCGCGATTTGCGCAATGGCAATGAAGTGAAAAATGTAACGCGCGTTTCTGCGCGCCGCCTGTGGCATTACGCCATTACTGAGTTTGATCAGCTGCCTGCCGACTTATCCAAGGTCAAGATTCAATGGCAGGGAAAAGTTGGTTTATTGGGAGTCCAGCGACAGGGTAAAAATGTTCGTTATAATCTCGTCGAGCACACTCCAAAAGGATATCGACTCTATTTTGGTGTGACCGAGGATGGTATTCACGGTCGTTGGAAGGATTTGGTGGGTAGTGATGATGAGTAGATCATCCATACCCGCAAAATTGATCCTCCGTGAATTCCAATACCCTAAAGATTATCCCCAGGTATTTGATCTTTGGAAGAATGCAGGTCCTGGCATCCATCTCCGCCGTTCTGATGGAGCGGAGGAGATAGATAAAAAGATTCAACGCGACCCGGACCTCTTCCTTTTAGCAGAAATGGATGGATCGATCATCGGCTCGGTACTCGGTGGTTTCGATGGTCGCCGGGGCATGGTCTATCACCTTGCTGTTGCCGATTCCTTCCGCAAGCACGGTGTCGGCGCGGCGCTGATGGATGAGCTTGAACAACGGATGAAACAAAAAGGCTGCATCCGCACATATTTATTAGTGACGCGTGATAATTTGGATGCAGTCCGCTTCTACGAAAATTTTGGTTGGGAGCAGATGGATCTCCTGATCTACGGGAAAAACCTGGACTAACCACCAGTTCGGTCTTATATGGCTATACGAATTGGAATCCTCACCATATCCGATCGCTCATCCCGCGGTGAGCGTCCTGATGAATCTGGACCTGCACTAGTGAAAGCTGTCAATCAGCACGGATGGCAAGTGATCCGCACTGCGGTTCTACCCGACGAGATTGAACCAATAAAGAAATCACTGATTGAGTGGTCTGACAGCGGTGAGATGGATGTCATCCTGACCACCGGAGGCACTGGCTTCAGCCCGCGCGACGTCACACCCGAAGCTACCCAGGCGGTCATCCAGCGCCCTACTCCGGGGTTGGCCGAGGCCATGCGCAGCTCCAGTTACCATATCACCCCACACGCCATGCTCTCAAGGGCTACTGCTGGTATTCGCTCTCGAACCCTCATCGTCAACCTGCCCGGTAGTCCTCGAGGCGCAATAGAAAATCTGGCCGTACTGGCACCCATTTTGCCACACGCTGTGGAACTACTCCGTGGAGAGCCCTCAGCTGAGCATGGGCATCGGGCAGTTTGATTAGGGTATAATTTCACGCGATCAGCCTGTAATCTGATATTTGGAGGTTTGAGTGGATTTTTGGCATGCTGAGTCAGTCCCTGATGCCACGGCAGAGGAGCAAAAGCCTGGCTGGCGGGATGTGCTCGAAACAATTATATTGGCTCTGATACTGTTTTTGGCAATTAACACGGTCTCTGAACGGATTCGGGTCGAATCCATCAGCATGCAGCCCACTCTCTATCCCGGCGATTATGTGATTGTCAACAAATTGGTATACCGATTAAATCACACTCCCAAGAGAGGGGATGTGATCGTCTTCAAGTATCCCCCCAACCCGGAGCAAATTCCATATATCAAGCGTATCATCGGTCTTCCAGGTGATCAGATTCATATCGCCGATGGAAAAATCTATATCAACGGAGAGCTGATGCTCGAACCTTATTTAAAAGTCACCACGAACAGGGGAGGAGATTGGACCGTTCCGGCAGGCCAAATATTCGTCATGGGCGACAACCGCAACAACTCTTCCGATTCGCGTTCCTGGGGCTTTGTACCCTTTGCCAATATCATCGGTAGGGCTGAGCTGGTTTATTTGCCGCCTCAACATTGGTCATTTCTCCACCAAAATATTGCCGTTGCTTC
>JBGOYO010000108.1:0-8297 GCA_041479715.1 Anaerolineae bacterium | reverse complement strand
GTAGCCAATCTGCACCCTGTGCGCCGGTCTCCGGTCTGGCGCTGACCACGACGACCAGTGCCGCCATTGCAATCAATCCAACTACCGCGGCTGCCACGACCGCCCCGAGGATCAGCTTCCGTCTCGAGCTGCCTCTCAGCCGGAATCTACCCATGCCGTGCCTTGATTGGTTCTCTTGCACTTTTTACTGCACCCTCCCCGGAGCAATCGAATCCATCTGAGACCTAGTATAAAGGATAATCGTTCCGTTTGTATGAATTCGTGATGAACAATCTCTAATTTCGAGCATGGATTAGTCGACATATCCGTTCGTGGAGTCCATTGAAGTCTTGTGAATATTTCATTTGAAATCGATATCCAATGAATAACTTTGTCCAGGGAAAAAGGAGTATAGTTTTGATTATTGGATGTATAATAATATAGGAGTTAAGTGATAACCTTTATATGAATTAGTTGGTTACAGCCGAATACCCAACTTTCAAATTGTGTTTGTGACACTCGGAGTAATTGATCTGTTCCGAAAAGTTGATTCGATCAAATTTTGTAAAAAAGGTGGGAAATCATGAAACCCAAAAACCCAATCTGGATGATAGTTGTGTTCTTTTCGCTGGTCTCGATCAGCTGTGCTTTTCCCCAAGCGGCTAAGCCAACACCCACGCCTACGCTCGCGGTCGCGATTGGCATCAAGGGTATTGGAGGTAGCGGTGGTAGTGGTGGTAATGCTGGAGGTGCCGGAAGTGGAGGCAGCGGTTCAGGGGGTGGTGGCAGCGGCGGCAATAATGCCGCCAGTACACCGGTGCCAACCCCCCTCCCAACACCAGGAAATCCATCCGGTCCGTATACGGTTAAGCAGACGGAAAGCTTGGGTGGCGAGACGATCGCCGGCATTGTGTGTGATGTTACCAAGCCATTCATCGTGAACGTAAGTTCACCCAAGGTACCGTTTACATTTTATTTCGTTCCTGAATCCTCTAACAAAGGTGGCGTGACTTACGCTTACAACATACCATCTGCAGGTGAATCACACGATGCAACCGGGAGCTATACGATCAGCCTGCCAGGAGTGGATGGTACGCTGGTACTCAACATGACTGTTTCGGACCACGTGGTGTTCAAGGGATTTGACGGTAAGATTCCTGTCAGCTATATTTTTAATCTGGTGCCTGAAAATATTCCAAATTGCCAAAATAATCCATAAATTAGCCTGGCGGTGATATTCTGACAACTTATCACTAACGGCGAATAATTCCGGTGGATTCTGGAACTACGTTGAAGATATCGTAGGCTTTGGGACGCACAAAGTCTTGAATGTTCTCATAGGTTTTCGTTCTCCTACCTTGACTAATCCCCCTCCGAGACTTATAATAGGACATAGTGGGTCTGATATATACAATTAATCATAACAAAAATAAAAAGGGATAATGCGCAACGATGGACACAAACAACGAGATTAAAATGCAAAGATATCTGATCGAAACCCCTCATTCTGCCCAGGATTGTAAGATGTTGGTCGACCAGGTCTATGCCATGGGCTATCTGAATAATTTCGATTGGGGCTGCAAAGCAGGCGTGCATTCGGGTTGGGCTATCATCGAGGCTGAAAATGAAGCCGATGCTCGCTTAGCTGTCCCATCCATCGTGCGTGGTAAAGCCCGTGTTATCGAGCTCACTAAATTTAATCGCGACCCTGCGTTGTTCCCGGTCACCCATTCCGATCATGAATGAGTTGGAATAATTAATTTCTATAATATCGATTAAAACATGGGTTTGTAGTCCGCCATTTAATTTAAGGCATAATTCGGCGTAATTCCAGCTTTTTAATAACAAGGCGCATGTTCTCTCAGACCAGTTATCGCATGATTACTGGTTTTTTGATTCCATCAAAAGGCTATCCCTGTGTCTATTGCTGACAGTCCTTAACCGGCAGCAGTGATCAATGCGCCTTCCTGCATCGCCTCCAAAATCAAGACCCCACAGATCCAAGAGACCTGTGAGGTCTACGTTTTAATTATTGTTAATCGGTAAACCGCATGTACTCAATTAGCTCACACCTAATCACCTGACTCCCTGATCATCGGATAACGAGTGAGCTTCTCGCAACGGTTGCTTAATTACCTGTTACCTGATGCATGAGCTACAAATTACTTAAGCTCATGCCGGGCTCTCACCCCTCCCCAAACCTGCGCACAAACCAGGTCTTGACCACCTGGGTCAGCAGCACATAGCATACCAACATGCCCAAAAGCAGCAGCCAGTAGAGCGGCGGCAGGGGGACAAAGCCAAGTGTCGGCGCCAGGAAGGAATAGGGCAGCCAGGCGCCTACCGCAACGATCGCCAGCGAGGTAAGGATCAGCGGCAGGCTGGCCCGGCTTTGGATGAACGGGATCTTGTTGGTGCGGATCACGTGAATGATCAACGTCTGGGTGAAAAGTGACTCAACGAACCATCCGGTATGGAACAGCTCCGGGTTCGTCCATGTTTTGAAGATATACAGCATGATGAAAAAGGTCATGTAGTCAAAGATCGAGCTAATCGGACCGATGTACAAGATGAAACGCCGCAGCTCCCCAATCGCCCACTTGCGGGGCTTGGCCAGCCATTCTTCATCCACTGTATCGGTGGGAATGGAGGTCTGTGAGAAGTCATACAGCAGGTTGTTGGTCAGCACCTGGATCGGTAGCATCGGCAGGAATGGTAGGAAGACGCTGGCGCCCAGCACACTGAACATATTGCCGAAATTGGAAGAGGCTGCCATCTTGATATATTTAGTGATATTACCAAACACCCGCCGTCCTTCCATTACACCCTGCTCGAGCACCAGCAGGTTGTTTTCCAGCAGGATAATATCGGACGATTCCTTGGCAATGTCAACCGCTGAATCCACCGAGATGCCCACATCAGCAGCCTTGAGCGCCGGGGCGTCATTGATGCCATCGCCCATAAAACCAACCACGTGGGCTTTGCGCTGCAGGGCATGGATAATGCGCTCCTTGTGCGCGGGTGAGAGTTTGGCGAACACCGTTGTGGCAGACACTGCCTCAGCCAGCTGGTCATCGTTCATTTCTTCAATGCGGTTGCCCAGGAGCATATTCTCCACCGGCAATCCCACCTGGCGGCAGATGCTGGCGGTGACCACGTCGTTATCTCCGGTGAGGATTTTGACATCCACATTGTGGGAGTGCAGCTTGACGATAGCCTCCTGTGCGCTTTCCTTGGGCGGGTCGAGAAAGGCCAGAAAACCCATCAAGGTCAGGCTTGATTCATCCCGTACAGTGTAATGTGGCTCGTCATTATCCCCAGGAAAATACCTGTATGCTATAGCGATCACGCGGAAGCCATCTGCGTTAAGGTCATGAATCATCTGTCGGCGCTTCGCATCGAACTCGGGCAAAACGTCCAGCACCTCTCCCTTAATCTCCACACGGGTGGAGAGTGCCATGATTTCCTCCACAGCCCCTTTGCAAATGAGCAAGTGGCGGTTCAGGTTATCCTCCATGATCACAGACATGCGGCGGCGCTGAAAGTCAAAGGGTATCTCGTCAATTTTGTGGAAATCCTCGTCCACCTGCAGATCGTAGTTAAGTTGCTCGTGCTCGAGGATGGCTTCGTCCATCAAGTTCTTGAGCCCGGTCTGGTAATAGCTGTTCAGGTAGCCGTAATGCAGAACACGGTCGGAAACATTTCCCTGCACGTCCAGGTGCTTTTCCAACACGATCCTTCCCTGGGTGATGGTCCCTGTCTTATCGGTGCACAGCACGTCCATGGCGCCAAAGTTCTGAATCGCATTCAAGCGTTTGACGATTACCTTCTTGCGCGACATGGAGATGGCGCCTTTGGAAAGGTTGACCGTGACGATCATGGGCAACATTTCAGGCGTGAGACCGACGGCAACTGCCAGGGCAAACAGGAATGCTTCCAGCCAATTATGCTTGCTGAGTCCGTTGAACAGGAACACCAGGGGCACCATGATCGCCATGAAGCTGATCATCAGCATGGTGAATTGGTTTATCCCCTTATCGAAGCTGGTGACCTCACGTGCCCCGACCAGCGAGCTTGCGAGCGAGCCAAAATAAGTCTGGCTGCCAGTCTGCAGCACAATCGCAATGCCCGTGCCTGATTCAATGTTGGAGCCCATGAAACAGATGTTAGGCAGCTCAAGTGCATTGCTTATGCTTTCAGCCGGGACAGCAGGGGTCTTTTCCACCGGCATGGATTCTCCGGTGAGGGTGGCCTGGTTGAGGAACAGGTCCTTGGCACTGATCAAACGCACATCTGCTGGCACCATATCACCCGCTGAGAGCAAGACGATATCCCCTGGAACCAGTTGTGAAAGCTTGATCTCCTGATGCGTACCTTCCCGAACCACCGTAGCCGTAGTACTGACCATAGCCTTGAGCTCTTCCGCGGCATGATCAGCGCGCTGCTCCTGGAAGTAGCGCAGCACAATGCCAAGCACGACCATCAATAAGATGATGACGGTTGCCCTCAGGTCCCCGGTCAGGTAAGAGATGATACCCAGGGCTACCAGCAGGATGACCAACGGGTTCTTGAAGTTATCCCATAGGCGTCTATACCAGGTGATGCGCTTTTCACGCGCCACCTCATTGGGTCCGTATGTGTCCAGGCGCGTTGCAACTTCCTCTGCACTCAAGCCATTGGGGGAAGTGTTGAGCTGTTCAAAGACAGCCGATAGATCCTTGTGAGCGTTCTCGACGAGCTGCTTTGAGATACCGATTCCATTGCCGCGCACTGCACCTGCCAGGCGCATTGGCGTGGATATTAAGGTTGCGAAGAAGCCCATAGTTACCTCCTTATCCAGCAAAATAAAAGCCCCCGCGCCGGAGGGGATCGCGAGGGCAGGCAATGAGAACGGTTATCTCAGGATAAACCTTACCTTACTCCGTTGAAACTCCAACCGGTAGGGTGGGGGATATGTTTATGACTACTATCAGATTCCTTAGTGTCCATTCTATTTTCCTGCTCTTTCTGAGCCCGACAAATATAGTACTTTGTATAGGATGTGTCAAGACCTCAAAAGACCTCAAAAGGTGGCAACGCAAAGTAGATACGTCTTGCAAGGAGGAATTGGTGATCAGAGCTGAAGAGAACTATGATGAATCAGAAAATTGATTCGACTTATTACGAAATTAATATAACTAGGATTTTCGCACTTAATTCTCCTCCCTGGTGGTTTTCAACCCGTTTATAAGGCGTTACGAAATTCGTGTCCCTACGGGTAGCCAAGAACGAGGGTGTTGATATAAAATTAATACACATATTATTCATTACAAAAACAAATAAAGGAGGCAACTCATGAAATCACGAATACTATTTTTAATCGGTCTATTTCTGGCAATTACGGCTACATTTTTCCTTTATAACCGTTCCAACCGGGTGACTGCAGAAGTCGAGATATATGCCAGCCCGATTCAAGCTGGCTGCTATATTGCCGCCTCAAATGATTGCCGCTTGCATGTGGATCCCTTTACCATTAATCTTGCCATCAATTCAAGGCTGGTCTTCTTTCAATTGGTAGCCATAGAGACTGGTTCCGGCACGCAGCGCGTTATCTATGACTTCCGACCAGACCAATCAAACCCGGTGCCGCTCACAGGAAACACTTATAGCCCCTCGCTCGTTGCACAAGATTTTGCCGCTACCTGTGGAAAAAAATACGAAATGAGCCTCCAGGGACAAGACTCCCTTGACCCTGGTGCGTTCAACCTGGGTCTTACCCATGAGATTACATGCCCTTCTAGCGTTCCTTAAGCAATTGAAAAGAGAAGAGGGATTATGTCCTGGAAATGTGCTCGAGCTCTGATCCTAATATTTCTAGTCAGCATTTTTTCGGTTGGCCTGGAACATCCCCCAACTGCACGGGGAGCAGTTAATATCCTCGCAAGCCCAATACAAGCTGGCTGCTATCTGGCTCATCACGACCAGTGCAAGATTCATGTTGACCCATACACAATAAATCTAACTCCAGGTAAGAAGCTCGTTTTCTTTCAACTTATCACCACGCGGATTGGAACGGGCATTCAGCGAGTTATCTATGACTTTCGACCGGACCAATCAAACCCGGCGCCATCTACGGGAAACACTTATTCCCCTTCCCTGGTGGCGAAAGACTTCGCTGCAACCTGTGGGCAAGAATATACTCTCAGCCTGCAGGGGCAAGACACCGGTGATACGACGCCATTCAACCTGGGCATCACTGAACAGTTCACCTGCCCGACTGGCAGTTATTTTATTAATTTGCCGATGATTAATAAATAATCGGGTTAATGGAAAGAGATACGATACAGTAATACTATCGTTTTGAATAAGTAGAAGTAACCCCTGTTTGGGTTAGTCTGTTCTTCCCATGATCCCATGAGATAGAATTTGATATTGGGATTTACCATTGAAATTAACCCAAGTTAATACTTCGTATGCGGGCGATGCATATTTCGTTTTATGTCTTGCCATCAAATAATATAACCTTCGTAAGACCTCCCAAAAACACTGAAATCTCCATCTTCCTTGCATAAGTGATAAGCACATCGCCCAGGTTATCGGATATTGTATATGTATAATAGAACTCCCTTACGCCTTTACTGGTAATCGGTCAGGGTGACTCGGTTGGTTCAGTTATTGCAACATCTACAGGTGGAGGTTTCATCATGAACGATAGGTTAGCTTCCGCCATATTAACCACAAAGAAACGTGATGACGGTTCTCACGTGAAAACTAGGCGCATCCGGAAATTGCCCAAATCTGAGGCTGCGGTGGAGTTGCGCTATCGGGCTATTCTAGAACAAATCCCGGCCATTATCTATACAGATTCAGTAGGGGAATTCAGCCGGACTGTATACATAAATCCCCAGGTGGAATCAACCACCGGTTACACACCCAAGCAATGGATGACCGATCGAGATCTGTGGTTCAAGATTATCCACAAAGATGACCAGGAGCGAGTTTGGGCAGAGAACATTCGGACGGAAGAGTCCGGAGAACCCTATAAAGCAGAATACCGGATCTTGACGCGCGACGGTCAGACAAAGTGGATTTACGATGAAGCCTGGCGGCTCCACGATGCCTCCGGCAAGCCATTATTCTGGCAGGGATTTATGATTGACATTACCGAGAGGAAGCAAGCTGAGATGGAGCTGGAACATCGCGCCGCCGAGCTTTCTGCCCTTCAGGAGACGGTGCTCAATCTTACTATGCGCCATTCCTTACCAGATTTGTTGAACCTGATCGTGGAACGAGCAACCAGGTTGTTAAATGCGAATGGTGGAGGACTGTACCTTGTAGACCGTGAAGCTGAGATGATTAAGTGTGTAGTTAGTTATAACACCCATAACAACTACGCTGGCACTGTTCTGAGCTATGGAGAAGGTGCAGCCGGGAGAGTTGTAAAAACCGGAAAGCCATTAATCCTAAAGAATTACGCTAATTGGTCGGGAAAAGTAGACTGTTGCGAAACAGATGAGCCCCCATTCCAGGCACTGGTTAGCGCCCCGATGATCTGGCAAGGAAGCGTGAACGGCGTCCTAAATGTTTTCCGGGCGGAACAGTTCACCCAGATGGACATGGACCAATTAATTTTATTTGCCAACCACGCCGCTGTGGCAGTGGAAAATGCACGGTTATATGAATCAGCCGCTCTGGAGCTAGAGGAGCGTAAACGTGCGGAGGCCGCGTTGCGTGAATCCATCGTGATCTACCGCCAGGCGATCGAATCGACCGGAGGAGTGCCTTATTACCAATCCTACGGCGAGGATGGAAAATCCACCCATTTTGACTTCATTGGTGAAGGCATACAACAGATTACGGGATATGGACCACAGGAGTTTACTGACGAATTATGGAAATCACTCGTCCTGGAAGCGCATGTCCTGGGAGAGTTGGCTAAATACCCATGGGATGAAGCCATTCACAGGTTACATCTGGGGGAGAATCCCGGTTCCAGCTGGAAATGCGAATACCGGATCAGGGCGCGAGATGGGAAGATACATTGGGTGTTCGATTCTGCTGTACAGCTCCGAAATGAAAACAGCACCTCGCATGGATCCATCGGTCTCTACCGCGACATCACTGAAACCAAACGAGCAGAGCAAGTCCAGCAAGCGATCTACCGGATATCGCAAGCTGTGGTCACGACTGCCAGCCTGGAAGAACTGTTCCACTCTATTCACGATATCCTTGCCGAGCTGATGCCGGTGGAAAACTTTTACATCGCCCTGTATGACTCTTCCAATGACCTGCTGAGCTTCCCATACTATGTCGACTTATATGACCAGCCACCTCCGCCT
>JBGOYO010000107.1:0-8320 GCA_041479715.1 Anaerolineae bacterium | reverse complement strand
TTTCTGGGACTATCGGCAGCAGCGTTGATCGGCATCCTGCTGTTTATTGGGACGATCGGTAAATCAGCGCAATGGCCGCTACATGTGTGGCTGCCCGATGCCATGGAAGGCCCTACACCTGTCTCCGCCATGATCCATGCCGCCACCATGGTCTCTGCCGGTGTGTACATGGTCATCCGTATGTACCCGCTACTCCGGGTAGGGAGCGAGGCCGGGCACTTATCGCCTGCCATGAGCGTAATGGCGGTGATTGGGACGTTTACGGCTATATTCGCCGCCACCATTGCGGTGGCGCAGAATGACATTAAACGAGTATTGGCGTATTCGACGATTTCGCAGCTTGGGTACATGATCGCTGCACTCGGCATTGGTGCATATGTCGCCGTGGCGTTTCACCTGATCACGCATGCGTTCTTCAAGGCGCTTTTATTCCTGGGATCCGGCTCCGTCATCCATGGGGTTGAACATGGAGTGTTGCACACCGGTGAGGAAGTCGATCCCCAGAATATGTTCAACATGGGTGGATTGCGTAAGAAAATGCCGATCACTTTCTGGACGTTCCTGATCGGTGGGTTGGCACTGTCGGGGTTCCCGATCATTACGGCCGGTTTTTGGTCGAAGGACGAAATTTTGGCTGAAGCATTCGGTAATGGGCATTGGGTGGTATTCACCGTGCTGGCGATTGCGGCCTTTTTAACCGCCTTCTACACAATGCGGCAAATCACCCTGACCTTCTTGGGTAAGCCCCGCACCGAGTCTGCCCAGCATGCCCAAGAGACCCACTGGACAATGACCCTGCCGCTGATAATTCTCGCATTTTTTGCAATCACGATCGGCTGGTCAGGGATATCCGAATCATTCCCGGTGATTGGTGGAATACTTCCCAACTTCGTGCATAAATTTATTGGCAGCACGCTACTCGAGTTACCGGAAGTTTTACCATTCAACATTTGGCCGCTGGTAGTCTCCATCATCGCTTCCCTGGGAGGGCTCTCCCTGGGATACCTGGTGTATCGCAACCAAATGGAAGGTGCCGAAGATCCTTTGAAGGTTACACTCGGACCCGTATACACCGTCCTGAAGAATAAATACTATTTTGACGAGCTGTACAATACGGTTTTTGTACGTCCGGCTTATTGGGTCGCCGATACTTTTACAAATCAAATCCTGGACCGGGGAATTATCGATGGCATCCTGCACTTCATTGCACGCGTTGCCTCCAATGTGGGTCATGTCTTCCGCAACTATTTCGACAAACCTGTGGTGAACGGCTTCGGTGATTTCGTTGGGGAAGGGATCAAAAAAGTTGGCCGCAGTCTAAAAGTTATCCAAACGGGCAAGGTACAACAATACCTACTCATGGCTTTGATTCTAGCTTTTAGCGCGATGTTCTATTTCGTTTTAAGGTTTATTCAACATTAAAACCCTTACTCTGCTGGATGATCTGGCAGGGAACCAGGAGTAAATGATGGGTTTCGTCTCGGATAACATACTGGCACTGATCTTATTGACACCAATATTGGTGGCAATCGTGTTGTTGTTCGTTCCCAAGGAGCGGATCAAACTCCTCAGGTGGGTTACCTTGATAGGCAGCCTGATCCCATTTGTGCTCTCGCTGTATGTATGGCTCTCCTTCAATTCCAGTACTCCCGGATTCCAGTTTGAAACCCAACGGATTTGGTATGGGGTGGTGGGCTCTTCATTCCATTTGGGTGTCGATGGTCTTTCACTGACCATGGTTTTGTTAACCACTTTACTTACCCCACTGGTGATACTGGCTTCCTTCAATATCACCGAGCGGGTAAAACCCTATATGATCCTGTTCATGTTTCTCGAAACGGGTATGCTGGGGGTGTTCCTGTCGCTCGACCTGCTTTTATTCTTTGTGTTCTGGGAAGTCGGGCTGGTGCCAATGTATTTCCTGATCAACCAGTGGGGTAGTGAAAAAGGTGAGCGTGAGATATGGGGCGGTAGAAAGGTTTCCGCGCGCACCTATGCCTCCTTCAAATTCATGATCTATACCATGGCAGGCTCGTTGGGTCTGCTGTTGGCAATCCAGATGATCGGGGTTGCCTTCCAGACTTATGACCTGACACAATTATTTACAACATTCCCTGCAGCAACACATTTAGCCAATATACCTTTTAAACTCCCCATGGAAACTGTCAAAGCAATCGCCTTCTGGGCGTTCGTGATTGCCTTTGCGATCAAAGTACCCGTGTGGCCTTTCCACACCTGGCTGCCGGATGCCCATACCGAGGCACCGACAGCTGGCTCGATGATCCTGGCAGGTGTGCTGCTCAAGCTGGGGGCATATGGTTTCTTGCGCCTGGTCCTGCCTCTGTACCCGCAAGAATCCCATCGTTATGCTGGAGCACTGGCCTTCCTGGCTGTCATGGGGATCATCTTTGGCGCGCTGGCAGCCTATGGGCAGGATGATTTCAAGCGGCTGGTGGCATATTCGTCAGTCAACCATATGGGTTTTGTGGTGTTGGGCATCGCCGCAGCAGCGCACGCGGCTGGGACAAATGACGCCATCCTGGCGCTTAATGGAGCGGTGCTGCAGATGTTCAACCATGGCCTGTCGGCAGCTGGGATGTTCTTCCTGGTAGGGGTGATCTACGAGCGCGCCCACACGCGCAATTTGAATGATTTCGGTGGACTATTCCCACTGATCCCTGTCTATGGTGGTATCTTGATTTTCACCTCGATGGCTTCGTTGGGTCTTCCAGGATTGAATGGATTTGTGTCCGAATTCCTGGTTGTGAGAGGATCCTGGCCTGTATTTACATTATTCACAGCTCTGTCGATGATCGGATTGTTCTTTACCGGGGCATATATTCTCAAAGGGATCAAGAAAGTACTGCACGGCCCCACAAATGAGCACTGGGTGGGGCATATCACGGAAATAAATGTGCGCGAAATTGTGGTCATCACCCCACTGATGATTTTAATGTTGGCTATCGGAATCTGGCCGGCCTGGATACTGGGCGTTATCAACTCTGCAATGCAGCTGTTATTCAAGGGCTAGAAATATGATCGAACTAAGAAATCCTGGCTCGAATCACAGCAACCTGCTTTTGAGGTGAAGTATGCATTTTCCAATTCTAAGCGTCATCGTACTCACGCCAATTATCGCAGGAATGATCATCTTGCTGGTCCCCAAAGACCGCAAGAATATTGTGCGTTACATCGCCTTATCAGCAGCGAGCATCGACCTACTGCTCTCAGTTATCGTTTATTTTAGCTACCACATATCAACGGGCGGTTACCAATTCCTGGAAAAATATAACTGGCTGCCTCAGCTGGGAATTTCATACTACGTCGGTGTGGATGGGATAAACGCACCCCTGGTGCTACTAACAGGGATTGTCATGTTTACCGGCGTGCTGATCTCCTGGAGTGTGGATGACCGTCCACGCGAGTTCTTTGCATTTCTGTTCATTTTAGCCAGTGGTGTGTTCGGCGTTTTCGTAGCGCAAGACCTGTTCATGCTGTTTTTCTTCTATGAAATTGCCGTTTTTCCCATGTACCTGTTGATCTCCATTTGGGGATGGATCAAAACGCGCGAATATGCCGCCATGAAGCTGACGCTGTACCTGTTCATCGGTTCGGTCATATCTCTGGTCGGTGGGTTAGCATTGTATTTTGGTTCCGGCTTGAACACCTTTGATATGATCCAGCTGGCACAGGCTAACTTTTCCAAAGATTTCCAAATATTCTGGTTCCCGTTCGTATTCTTCGGCTTTGCAGTGCTGGGAGGTATATTCCCGTTCCATAACTGGAGCCCGGATGGCCACGTGGCGGCCCCGACGGCCGTCTCCATGTTCCACGCTGGGGTGCTGATGAAGCTGGGTGCGTTCGCCGCTCTAAGGGTGGGCATCATGCTGCTCCCGGAAGGGGCGCAACATTGGCGCTGGTTGATCATGATCCTGGCGCTGGTCAATGTGGTTTACGGCGCCTTCATAGCCATGGTCCAGACTGATTTCAAATACGTTATTGGTTTCTCTTCCGTTTCGCATATGGGACTGGTCATGCTCGGCTTTGCCACCTTGAACAAAGAGGGCTTGACCGGGTCGGGCATCCAGATGTTCTCTCATGGGGTAATGACGGCTCTCTTCTTTGCTGTCGTTGGGATGGTGTATGACCGGGCGCATACCCGAGAAATCGGCGAGCTTGGAGGCTTCGCGAAGAAAATGCCATGGGTGGCGGTTGCATTCATCATCGGCGGGCTGGTCTCGATGGGTATGCCCGGGTTTTCAGGGTTCATCGCAGAGTTTCCCATCTTCATGGGCGTGTGGCAGGTGCAGCCGATCGTCGCGATCATCGCATCGATCTCCATCGTCATCACCGCATCCTACATTATCCGCATCATCGGTCGAGTCTTCTTCGGTCCGATGTCGGAGGAATTTGACCACCATATCGGCGATGTGACGCGCAAAGATAAACTGGCTCTGACCCTGCTGTGCATCATCATGATCACGATTGGAGTGTTCCCGTCCATCATGAGCGGTCTGGTCTCCTCAGGCGTCAACCACATCCTGAGTCTGTTCGGAGGTGCCTAAATGGTGATCGAAAACTTCGAACCGACGATGGTACTGGCAGTGCTGCCGGAAATTATGCTGGTCGTTTTGGCCGGGGTCATCCTGGTAGTGGATGCCACCTGGAAGCCGGAGAATAAGCGCAACCTGGGATGGCTGACCGCCGGCGGTTTGTTGATAGCGATGATCGTCAGTTTCCTGGTGTCAGTTCCGCAAGGAGAGGGGCGGTTGATCTTTGGGGGCATGCTCCGTCAAGACTGGCTGGGTTTCGCTTTCATTATCCTGTTCATGTTCGCCGCAGCGATCACGGCCTTATTCTCAATGGATATGAAAGAGGTCAGGCTAAAGGGCGAATTTTACGTACTCATGCTAATCTCAACCCTGGGGATGTGCCTGATGGCATCCTCGGCGGATATCATCATGCTTTACCTGGCGATAGAAACAACATCCATCCCGATGTACATTTTAGCCGGCTTTCTGACGCGAGATGATAAATCCACAGAATCAGGTTTCAAATACCTGCTCTTCGGTGCGGCTGCTTCAACGATCATGTTATATGGTTTCAGCCTGCTGTACGGCTTCACAGGACAGACGAATTTATACCAAATTGCGTTAAGTTTTTCTGACATCCTGTTTCCGAAGCTTGCCATCCTGGGCAGCCTGATGCTCATCCTGGTTGGATTTAGTTTTAAAATCTCCGCCTTCCCATTCCATTTTTGGGCGCCGGATGTATATGAAGGTGCACCAACCCCAATCGCCGGGTTCCTCTCAACTGCATCGAAAGCCGCCGGTTTCGTGGTAGTGATACGGGTCTTAGCTAAAGTTTATTCACCATTTACCACACTTGATTGGACAACCACACTGGCGATCGTTTCAGTTCTCACCATGACGATCGGGAACGTACTTGCATTGGCGCAGAAGAACATTAAACGCATGCTGGCTTATTCATCCATTGCGCATGCCGGATACATCCTTATCGGGGTGGTTGCATATTCGCAGCTGGGAATGACCAGCGTGGTGTTCTACTTAATTGCATATATGATCACCAACCTGGCGGCGTTCGGAATAGTGATGACCTACTCAGCTGTGGTCGGGTCAGACGAAATTTTGGCATATTCCGGTTTAAGCAGGCGGAAACCGTGGCTGGCGCTGGCGATGCTGGTGGCATTCCTGTCACTGGCGGGCATGCCACCGCTGGCAGGATTTATTGCTAAAATCTTCGTTTTTGCCGCCGCAGTCAAGTCAGACTACATCTGGCTGGCATTTGTGGGTGTGCTAAACTCGATCGTAGGTCTATACTACTATCTGACGGTATTGAAATATGTTTACCTGTTCCGGTCGGATGATGAGGACAAGCCATTGCCCATTTCCAGACCCAATACGATTGCATTATCGATCTTAATCTTTGGTATTATCGTGGTTGGGACGTTATTTGGTCCGTGGTTCAACCTGTCCAGCCAGATTGCAGCGTCGCTGTTCTAGAAGAATATAGAAAAATGGCGGTATAGAGCACAAATTTTTAAATAATGTTGACTTCGGTTATAGCAATATGATAAAATCTGCCCGCTATGAGCCAAAGCAATCCACCTTCTCAGGCACCAAAAGGAAAACAAACCGTCAATAATCTGGCTGTGTATTCGGTTGGCGCTGAGGTAGGATGTGCAACATTAATTATTGTAATCGTAGCAATATTCGTCGGAGTCGGATTAGACACATTATTTGGAACGAAACCTGTTTTTATCTTTTTATTCACCTTGGGCTCTGCGCCGCTTTCGGTTTTCATTAGCTATAAATTGGCAATGCGGGCAGTGAAAAATGTAACTCCCCAGGTACCGGAAGCGATGCAAGTCAAACCGGCAGAGGAGGAAGAGAAAAGTGAGTGAGGTAAAACCTAAAAGGCGATTCGGTGTAAAACGCTGGATTATATTAGCCCTGGTCGGAATAGGTATCTACTGTGCCTTCATCGGACCCTCGATATTAAAACCAATCACTCCACAGGTCTCGTTAGCCGCTGAAAACACAGGTTTGCACATTGGCGCTTTTCAGATCACCAATACTATGCTGGCGACTTTGCTGGCCGATGTGATCTTGATCCTGATGGCGGTGGGAGTTTATCGTTTCATCAGGAGCGGCAAGCTGGTGCCCAGCGGCTTTTATAATGCCTTCGAAGCCATCTTCGAGTTTATGTGGAACAGCGTTGAAGGCAGTGCAGGGAAATGGGCTAAAAGAATCTTTCCGATACCTGCAACGATATTTCTGATCATTTTCGTTGCCAACATGGTTAAACTGGTCCCGGGCTTTGAGTCCATAGGGCGCCTGGAGGAGACTGTGACAGCCAAAGGGTATGCTCCAGTCAAGCTTTTCCAGGTGGGCAGCCTGGGTGTGTACACGATAGATAAAGGTCAGCCAGTTGATCCGACTTCCTCAACAGGTGGAGCGACCTCAGCTGAAACGACCACTACTGGAGGAGAAGCTATTTGCTCGTCTTGTGATGTGGTGGGTTTCTTGCGCGGCTCAGCCACCGATTTGAACTTTACATTTGCGCTGGCCATTACTACCGTGGTGTTAACCCAGGTGTATGGAGCTTGGGCTTTAGGACCGGGTTATTTTTCCAAATACTTACCGTTTAAGAAGCTTATATACGGTGGGGTATTCGGGTTGATCGACTTCGTGGTGGGCATCCTTGAAATTGTCCTTGAGTTTGCCAAAATCCTCTCGTTTGGCTTCCGTCTTTTTGGAAATGTATTTGCTGGAGCTTTACTGCTTTCAATCATTGGTATATTAGTTGCGGTGGTAGTGCCGGTTGGTTTGTATTTGTTCGAATTATTTTTTGGTCTAATCCAAGCATATGTGTTTTTCCTGTTGGCTACAGTATTTATTAGCGGTGCCACTGCCGGTCATCATGGCGAAGAACAACACTAATCGAGATCGATCTTATCAGGAGAAGGAGATTCTATAGAATGAATGATCCCGTCGCTTTTGTCCACGCTTTGAAATTATTGGGTGCTGGCCTCGCCATGCTGGGCGCCATTGGTGCTGGTGTTGGCGTGGGGCTGGCTGCTTCTGGTGGTGTGCAAGCCATGGGTCGCAACCCCGATGCAGCCGGTATTATCCAGACGAATATGATTTTGGGAATGGCATTCGCCGAAGCAGTCGCGATTTACGCCCTGGCTGTTGCCCTGATCATCGTATTCGTCGGATAGACTTACCTGGAGAAGATCCAAAATGGGAAAACTTGGTATTAGTTTAGGTACTTTAATATTCCAGATATTAAACTTCACCATCGTGTGCATCCTGTTGTATGCCTGGGCGTATAAACCTATCTTGAAAATGATGAATAACCGCAAGCAGAAGATCGCCCAGGGGTTGGAAGATGCGCGTATTGCCAGTGAAGCCCGGGCAAACGCGGAACAGGAAGCGGCGAAAATCATCACCGACGCCCAGAATAAAGCCAACCAGGTGGTGCGAGAGTCCACCGACCGTGCTGAGGCTGCTGCCATTGAGATTCGCGCGGCTGCTGAAGCTGAAGCCACTAAGGAGCGCGAAGCCGCCCTGGCAGAGGTGGAAGCTGAACGCGACCGCATGCTGGGTGACCTGCGCAGTCAGATTGCAGCGTTGGCGATTGCGGCCGCCCAAAAGCTGGTGGGTGAATCGTTGGATGAACAACGTCAGCATGCCCTGATCAACGAATTCTTCTCGGGTGTGCGAGCGGGCAAGGTGGAAGTTCTCGAGGGAGCCACGATCAGCGGCACCTCGGCTGAGGTCACCAGCGCATTACC
>JBGOYO010000106.1:0-8336 GCA_041479715.1 Anaerolineae bacterium | reverse complement strand
TCTAAGCCTCCAAAAAAAGAACTTGCCCCTTCTGGTCAGGAAAGGGCAAGGAACGAGCGTTCACTTGAACTGCCCTCTCATCTTCCAGATATTACCTCTGCCGGAATTGGCACCTTGATAGCGATTAGATAGATTTACATGTATCGCTGTTCGGTTGTCGAGGTTTCACAGGGCCGGTCCCTCCACCTCTCTGGATAAGAGCGCCTTAGGGGCTGCAAATTTATCGGGCGGATAATAACACGGATAGCGGCAACTGTCAACGTGACCACTATTTTTATTAGTTAGTCTTGAAGGAGGTCCTGTTATCAGCCAGACGAGAGCCGCAGGTCAGATCCATAACCATAAGATCATGTAATAACCGATCACAACCGCCCAGATCCACGAATCGATCCGGTCGAACGCACCCCCATGCCCAGGCAGAAGCTTCCCAGAATCCTTCACCCCCACCTGGCGTTTGATCATGCTCTCACCCAGGTCTCCCAGGGTTGGGAAAACCCCCATCACCAGGCCCATCAGTGCCCCCCGCAGGGGTGTGATCGCCGAATTCGTCCCTATTACCACTTGCCAGATAAAAACCAGCAAGGTCGTCAGCACTACGGCAACGACGATCCCTCCAAAATAACCTTCCCAGGTTTTTTTGGGGCTTAAGCGTGGCGAAAGCTTGTGACGACCGAACCTCTTCCCGATGAAATACGCCCCCGAATCTGCGAACCAGACCGCCGGAAGGACTACCAGGATCCACCATATCCCATCGGGCAGGTTGCGCAGCGAGATGAAGTACGCCCCAAACCACCCGATGTACAGCACCCCTGCCAGGGTCACCCCAAAATCGGTCGCCGCCTGGTCACGCCCGCGCTCGTACGCCACCAGGTGATAGGTCATGCCGAGCAGGATGATCAGGCTGATCATCCAATCTGCATCTCTGAAGCCGCTGATGTTGCGTCCGATTAGCAGCATCAACGTACCGCCCACTACCAGGACCACTGCGGGTTTGAACCCCCCGAGGCGGAATAAATTAACGTACTCCAACGCCGCCAGGCTCAAAAAAAGGGCTACCAGGGCAGTCAGGTACCATCTGCCTAACCAGATGGCTGCCAATCCAATGGGCAGCAGGATGACTGTCACCAGTATGCGTTTACCGAGCATGACCTTTTTTAGGCTTGACCTGCTCGGTGGTGAGCCCATACCGGCGCTCACGCTGGTTGAATTCCTTGATCGCTTTCAGCAGCTCATCACGGTCGAAATCCGGCCAGAATGTGGCCGGGAAATACCACTCGGAGTAAGCCCCCTGCCAGATCAAAAAGTTGCTCCCACGCAGCTCTCCCGAAGTGCGGATGATCATGTCGGGGTCAGGCACCCCGGCGGTGAACAAGTATTGGCTCACCAAGGCATCTGAGACATCATCCGCTTTTACCCCATCCCGGATCATGGCTTGAATGGCGCACACGATTTCATCCCGACCACCATAATTAAAGGCGATAGTTAGGAACAAACGGTCGTTATCCTTGGTGTATTCCATTGCTTCCACTACTTTTTTCCGGAATGACGGCCGCAGGCGGTCCAACCTCCCGATGTGACGCAGCTGTACCCCCTGGTCGTGCAGCTCCTGCAGCTCACTATCGATCACGTTCTCAAATATACGCATCAATCCCTGCACTTCCGCTGAAGGCCGACCCCAATTCTCAGTGGAAAATGCATAAATCGTCAGGTATCGGATGCCAAACTCGATGCAAGCTTCGATGATCCGGCGCAGGTTTTCGGTGCCAGCCCGGTGACCCGCCATGCGCGGTAGACCGCGCGCCTGTGCCCAGCGCCCATTGCCGTCCATGATGATCCCAATATGGGTGGGGATTCTTTCCGGCAGAGCGTCCTTCTCTTCTGAGCTCATACTTCCATGATTTCCTTTTCTTTGCGCACTCCCACTTCATTCACCAGCTCGATGTACTTGTCCGTCAGCTTTTGCAGATTGTCCTCGCCCTCTTCGAGCTCATCTTCAGAGATCAATTTTTCGTGTTCGAACTCGCGCAGGTCTTTGATCCAATCCCGCCGGACGTTGCGCACAGCGACACGCGCCTCCTCCAAACGGTTGTGCACCAGCTTGACCAGGTCATGCCGGCGCTCTTCGGTCAGCGGTGGCAGGTTCAAACGGATCACCTTGCCATCATTGTTCGGGGTCAAGCCCAGGTCGGATGCCAGGATCGCCCGCTCAATAGCCTTCATCGTGGTGGCATCAAATGGACGGATCATCAGCATGCGCGATTCAGGCACGCTGATCGTTGCTAGCTGCATCAGGGGGGTCGGCATGCCGTAGTATTCAACCGATAATTTCTCAACCAATGCCGGTGAAGCTCGCCCGGTGCGGATCCCTGCCAAGTCTTCCTCTAACGCCTCGAGTGCTCCTTTCATGCGTTCTTCAGCTTCGGTATGTGCTTCTTTTAGCATAGAGGCCTCCATTGCCAATGGTCTTCGGACAATTGCGCTTTACATCGGTTATTTTTGAAGGGATAATTTCCTTCCTATAGGATACTCGAAAATAGTCACACAGAAAAGGGTAAATTACCTGCGGAACCTGAAGATGGCCTGATAGGTTTGAACTGATCAGCATACATCCCGGATTTCAGTCGACACTGCCGGTGGATTGTATATCGCTTGATCTATCCCAGGCTGGCAATGCAGGACCTATCGCCCCCCGGCTTACTCCGAGATTACCAATGTGCCAACCGGCTCACCATACACCGCTTTCAGCAGTGCACCCGGTTGCCACAAGTTGAGCACCAGGATGGGCAGGTTGTTATCCATGCACAGGGATAGTGCCGTGCTGTCCATCACCTGCAGCCGGCGGTTGATCGTCTCGATATGGGTCAATTGATCAAAGCGCACTGCATTGGGGTTCCGCACCGGATCGGAATCATACACGCCATCCACCTTGGTGGCTTTGATCAGCACATCGGCCTCGATTTCCATCGCCCTGAGTGCCGCCGCGGTATCGGTGGAAAAATATGGGTTGCCTGTCCCACCCCCAAAGATCACTACCCGTCCTTTTTCCAGGTGGCGGATGGCTCTGCGGCGAATATATGGCTCAGCCACTGCCCGCATCTCCACCGCCGATTGCACGCGGATATACATCCCCATGCGCTCCATGGCATCCATCAATGCCAGCGCGTTCATCACGGTTGCCAGCATACCCATGTAGTCAGCAGTCGCCCGGTCCATCCCCCGCTGAATACCCGTTCGTCCGCGCCACAGGTTGCCTGCACCGATAACAATCGCCACATCCACATTCTGTTGGCGCACATCGCCGATGATTTTCGCTACCAATTCAGCCTGTTCAGGGTGGATTCCTAGTCCATCTGCCCCTCCGAGTGACTCGCCGCTCAGTTTGATCAAAACACGCTTGTATTTCAAGGTTCGTTCCATTCGGGCCTCCCGGATTTTACCGCTTTGAAAGTACTAAAAGCATTAATGGGTACATTTTACCGATTTTAATAAAAAAGCCAACCCGAAGGTTGGCTTTTGTAACTAAGGTTGAGCTTCTTCGCCCACTTCCCAACGGGCGAATCTCCGGATGACGATGTTTTCACCGATGGCAGCGATATTTTGGCTGCGCAGATCATCAAGGGTAATTTCTTCATCTCTAACATAAGTTTGGCGTAGAAGACAGTTATCATTATAGAACTTTTCCAGTTTACCGTCTATTATTCGCACGATCACATTCTCTGGCTTCCCTTCAGCCAGCGCCAGGTTGCGTGCTTTCGCCTTTTCCTCGTCTAACACTGCCGCCGGGATATCTTCCACCCGGATCCATTTGGGGGCGCCAGCTGCGATCTGCAGTGCCACCTCATGGGCGAACTTGCGGAATCTTTCTGAACGGGCGACAAAATCCGTCTCGCAGTTCACTTCGACCATCACACCTACGCGCCCATTTCCGTGTGAGTACAGCTCCAACATGCCCTCCAATACCTCACGGTCGGCGCGTTTAGCCGCTTTCGCCAGCCCCTTCTCGCGCAGATATTCCAACGCTTTATCGAAATCACCGTTATATGTTTCCAGTGCCTTGCGGCAGTCAAGGACGCCTGCCCCGGTCTCTTCACGTAGTTGCTTGATTAATTCGATGCTGATTGCCATGTTTATCTCTCTCGCCGTCTACTTTTCTTCCTCAGCCTGGTCATCTTCTACCGGTACTGTGGTCTCTTCATCTTCTGCTGCTTTCTCTACAGTTTCAGTTTCTTCTGTTTCCGGTTCTATGGTCTCTTCATCTTTCGCTTCTGTTTCTACGGCTTCAGCTTCTTCTGCCACCGGCTCTACGGTCTCTTCTTCTTTCGCTTCTGTTTCTACGGCTTCAGCTTCTTCTGTGACAGGTTCTATGGTCTCTTCTTCGCTGGTCAGCCCACTGGCTTCTACTTCATCCGACCCGCTGCCCGTCTCTTCAGGCAGCTCACTGGTTAAATCTTCCTCATGCTGGAATTCTTCCCCTTTTTCCTCACCGACAATTCCTTCCAGCTCTTCGGCGATCTCTTCGATATCAGCTTCGGCCAGATCACGTGGGTGTGCCACCAGCTTGGCCAGAGTCGCTTCACCCAGCAGCTCCTCATCAGATAGCTCGGCCTCTTCCACGGCTGCCCGGGCAACGGTGCGAACCTCTTCTTCGACGATCTCTTCCTTGCGGGCGCCAAGACCTTCCATGGCTGCATCTGCGATCTTACCGACCACCAGTTTGATGGCGCGGATGGCGTCATCGTTGGAAGGGATGACATAATCGACGTTGGATGGGTCGCAGTTCGTATCCACCATCGCCACCACCGGAATCTTGAGAAGATTCGCTTCGTGGATCGCAGTTGCTTCACGTGAGACATCGACCACGAACAGCATGTCGGGCGGGCGGACTAATTTCCGCACACCGCTCAGCAGACCTTCCAGGCGCTCAATCTCACGCATCAGGATCAAGCCTTCTTTTTTGGTGATGCGGCCAAAATCGCCGCTGTCGCGCATCTTTTCCAGGCGCTCGAGCTCGTTGATCCTCTGGCGAATGGTGCGCCAGTTGGTCAGCGTGCCGCCCAGCCAGCGCGCAGTCACGTAGGGCATGCTGGAGCGGGTCGCTTCCAGCTGGATGGTTTCCTGGGCCTGGCGCTTGGTGCCAACAAACAATACCACACCGCCACCCGCCACCGTATCCCGGACGACGTTGTAGGCTATATCTAATGCTTTTGATGTTTTTTGTAGATCAATGATGTGAATGCCATTCCGCTCGGTAAAAATATACGGCTTCATGGCGGGGTGCCATTTGTGCGTGCGATGCCCAAAATGGACACCCGATTCCAATAATGACTTCATCGGTACAACTGCCATATTCTTTTTTCTCCTTGTGCGTTTTTCCTCCGCTTCCCTCATTCCAGCCGGGACCGCCGGTGAGATTCCAGCTCACCCTTGCTGCGGCACGCACCGGTTGGTCAGAAAGCGTGTGGGATAATAAATCACCTGCCGGGCAGGCATGACCGCTCCCGCCTGAGGCGGGAGCGGGGTGGAGTATACCATAAATTATTGGGATTCGTCCAGAAATTTCCCCGTTCAATCAATAGATTTGACCCTCGAGGCTGTTCTTTTTATCTTATCGCCTAAGGGGTCAACACCAGGTGGTTTTTAGCTGCATCCAACACCTGCTGCTTATCCCAAAGCATGGGGTGGTATTGAATCGTGCGCCACAGGTCGATCTGATCATCATAATTACGATTGAAGGCATGCCCCGACGCACCCGTCGTGTTGACCGAGAGCGACGCGGTCAGGTTGCTCATATCCACGATCATGCGCTCCGATGGCAGCCATACCACCTGGTACGCTGTTTTCGGATCCGTTTCCGCCGCGTTCCAGGAGGTGGCATTGACGATCGCATTACCCCCCGAGGCCCGGTATGGTCCACGGTTGAAAATGGACTCGATCGGACCGATGCCGGATGTACCCAGGGTTTGGTTGTGGAAAACCGCAGAATGGATGTCGCCCCAGGTCCAGCGTGAAGGGTTATTACCTAGCAGCTGGTCCAGCTCTGCCACAGCATCAGAGAATGCCAGGGAGAGTATATCATCCCTCTTCTCAACCGTAGGTGTTGTTTTATCGTCCCACCAGGAGTTATCGGGGGTCTGAGTGATATTACGCATGATCTCGAACCAGGCGTCCCCGCCATCCGGCCAGTAGTCCTTGGGCAGCTCATCTTGAAACGTTCTCGTCAACACTGCCTTCCAAAAAGCGTTGAACACCGCTGGCGCAGCCAGGTCCATCTGGTTCTGGAAATCCCAACCCGTGAGCAGATTTCGCACCTCGATCAGGTGCTCGTCCTGCAGGGGTAGCTGCATCAGCAGGGGCACCATGAATGCCGCAGAAGCATTGTAGTCATCCCCGTGCATCTTCTGAATGTATGCCGCGTCGATTGGGCCGGGGGCGGTCTCGATCATCTGGACGATGCGCGCCGCCCTGTAGCCATAATCCTCTGCCGTCAGGTTGTAGGTATAACCTGGTCCGACCACTTCATTGTTGGCGCTGGCGATATAGCCCTCCGGAGGGTTGTAAGCGTAGGGCAGCTGGTCGAATGGGATATATCCCTGCCACTCGTAATCATCCGTCCAGCCGGGCACCGGATAATCACCGCTGTGATTAGCTTGACGGATGGGGATATTGCCGGGTGTCTGGTAGGCGATATTACCTTCAATATCTGCATACACCGTATTCTGCGCCGGGACTGCGAATAATGATGCTGCCTGGCGGAATTCAACCCAATTCTGTGCTTTGTCATAACCAAATATTGCTTTAAATAGATTAGTCGGCTCAAGGGCGGTCCAGCGCATGGAGATGGCAAAGTCAGCCGGCAGCTCGACCCCCCAATTCTCCTGGACCTTTGTGTGGTCTTTCGGGTCATCCCAGATCACCGGTCCATGCCTGGTGTAACGCACGGTCAGGTCCACCGGGTTGGAACCCGCCACCTGTAGCGTTTCATGTACCAGGGTCATGTCCACCCATTGCCCGTTGACCTCATATTGGTTGGGGTTATCCGGATTGATTTTTTCGATATACAGGTCGAGCACATCTGGTCCCACATTGGTGAAGCCCCATGCGATGTGGTCATTGTGACCCACGATGACTCCAGGTACTCCGGCAAAGGAATAACCCACCACGTTATAGGGGCAGTCTGTTCCTTCAGGCTTGCAGTGCAGACCAATCTCGTACCATATAGATGGCATCTGCTCAGTCAGGTGCATGTCATCCGCCAGGAACGGCATGCCCGTGCTTGTCCTGCTGCCAGAGATAACCCAGTTGTTCGATCCGATGCCGCTGCCGGTGGGACCTAACACCGCTTCCATCCTCCCCATGGTCGCCGATAGGCTCTGAAATGCCGGCGCCAGCTCACCCAGCACCTGGCTTGCCTGTGCTGAGCCGTTCGAACCGCCGGGAATAGCACCCAGCGGCAGGTGGTTGACAACGTAAGGATGGTCTGCCGGATAGGGCGGGAAGAGGTCCGCCATTTGTTGCGCGGAGAGGGTCTTGCTCAGGATGGCATGCTCCACTTCTGCATCCATTCGGCTGGAGCCCAAATCCCAGGCCATGGCTTTCCCCCAGGTGAGCGTATTGAGCGGCTGCCACAGCTCAGGTGAATAGTTTGGAGTGAGCAGCTTGAGCACTGCATATTCCAGGCTAAGTGCCACCCCCTTATGGTCGGCCAGGTAGGCATTCACCCCATCCGCATACGCCTGCAGTAGTGCCATCTCATCCGGGCTCATGGCATCCAGCTCCTGCTGGGCTACCCTGGCCCAACCCAATGTGCGCAGGAAGGTGTCCGTCTCCAGCTCGGTTTTACCGAACATCTCAGACAGCCTGCCTGAGCCGATATGGCGCCAAAAATCCATCTGCCAGAAACGGTCCTGGGCGTGGACGTAGCCCTGGGCGAAAAACAGGTCGTGGGTGGATTGGGCGTAGATATTGGGGATGCCGTAGCTGTCCCGGTAGACATCTACGGGACCATTCAGACCGCTCAGCTTGATTTCACCATTCGTGCGTGGAAATGAGCTCCTCACCAGGAATACTCCCGCTGCCCCCAGTACAATGGCAATCACAACGATAACGCTGATAATGGTAACCAGCACGCGACCAAGCTTGGTTGACATATCTCCTCCTTTGGAAAGGAAAGTGGGATTACCGTCTCAAATATTCAATTGTCTACCTGCGACAAAGAAAAAGAAACCCGACTGGAAGATATTATCCGCTAAGACGATAATTTTAGCAAGGGCGAAGGTACTTACACGTTATATCCCGGGTTTGAATACGGGCTTTCTTAAAAAGTTTTTTATAGTTTT
>JBGOYO010000105.1:0-8358 GCA_041479715.1 Anaerolineae bacterium | reverse complement strand
GATTTGATCAATCACTGCCCCCTCTGCAGTTTTCCAATGCCTCCACTGCACCCCATAGACTGGACCTAATTCACCTTTTTGGTCAGCCCATTCATCCCAAATCCCTACACCATGTTCTTGTAAATACCTGATATTGCTTTCACCCCGTAAAAACCAAAGTAACTCATAGATCACAGATTTTATATGAATTCTTTTCGTTGTCAGGATAGGGAATCCATTGCTCAGCTCAAACCGCATCTGATATCCAAATACAGATAGCGTGCCAGTACCGGTTCTATCCGCTTTTGTAACCCCATTGTCCAAAATAAATTGAAGTAAATCAAGGTATTGTCGCATGATTGATCCCAAACTGAAGCGTGACTGATGCCGGTGTTATCTTACACTGGTAATTATTTCTCGCGTCTGATCGATATCTATATAGATCTGCTTCAGCAGCTCTTCAACGCTATCATATCGGACTTCTCCACGTAACCGTTCTACAAATTCCAACGCGATCACTTGGTCATATAATTCATTCGAATAATCCAGAATATGCGCTTCAACGTGAGATTTTTGGTCAGTACTCTCGAATGTGGGACGTGTGCCAACATTAACAGCAGCCGGCCAGAATTTATCTTGTATTTGCACCCTACAGGCATACACTCCAGCGCCAGGAATTAATTTCTCATCACCCGTTTCTAAATTTGCAGTCGGTATCCCAATCTTTTTCCCCCGACCGTCTCCATGTACAACTTTACCTTCTACGCGATAATACCTGCCTGACAACTTATTCGCGTCAACAACCGCACCCTCTCCAATTAGTTTTCGAATTAAACTGGAAGAGACGATCTGAGTATTACTCTTGACGGGTTCTACCACGTGAACTGAATAACCGAATTCTTCACCAAGCACCTTCAGATACGGCACATTCCCTTCTCTTCCCTTGCCAAGTGCGAAATCATAACCAACCCAAAGCTGTAGAAATCCCAAATGATCCATTAGGAATGATATATATTCCCTCGCAGTAGATTGGGATAATTCGTAGGTAAACGGATATGTGATCACGATATCTACATCAAGCTGATCTAGAAGCTCAACCTTTTCTTGTGGAGGGGTTAAATAAAATGCCCCGGTTCTCCCCCTTAAAACAGCAGCAGGATGAGGATGAAAGGTCAGTACGACTGATCTTCCTCCCACTTCATGGGCGCTTTCATTAAGCTCACGAATGAGCTGTTGGTGCCCGATATGAATGCCATCGAAGGACCCGATGGTTAACCATGTATTACTGATATTGACACTGTTCAGAGATGTAAAGTGTTGCACCATGGGGCGTCAAAATCATTAATTATGAAAAGAATACTTTACGTGGTTGCCACTCATTAGTTGCTTCATCTAATTCAAGTAAAGCAACCAGGTCCCCCTGTTGGCTGATTCCTCTGACCCATCCTTTTTCATCCCCTTCAGCAGTTATTCTATGTCCATGCCGGATTAGTTCCACCTGATCGCCGTCTAATTCGACCATATGCCAATCACCTAACGCTTCCGCTGCGGGGATAAGAAATTTATACCAATCACCAACGTGAAACGATTCCTGCAGCCTGCGCAATGGCACTGCATCCCGGAGTGTAAAACGACCGCTTTTTGTTCTTCGTAAGCCAACCAGGTGTGCTCCACATCCCAAGGCTACACCCAGATCATTAGCAAGGGAACGGACATATGTTCCGGAGGAACAGAATACATCAATTACTGCTTCCGGAGGATTCCACTCCAACAATTCCAAACTGTATACTTGGATTGTCCTCGGTTGAAGTTCAACCTCTTCGCCCTCTCTTGCCATCTCATACGCTTTTCGACCTTGTACTTTAATGGCCGAATAAGGTGGTGGGATTTGCTGAATTTCCCCAATAAATTGCTGTAATGCCTGTTCGAATTGTTCTTCTGTGATGTCCTCAACCGATCCCGACGAGGTAATCTTGCCTTCTGAATCAAAAGTGTCAGTAGTACTACCTAAGTGTACAGTCGCCTGATACCGCTTGTCCGATGCAGAAACGTATTCACTGAGGCGCACCGCAGGACCAACCAGGACGACCAAAACTCCTGATGCTCTTGGATCTAAAGTACCAGTATGACCAGCTCTGTGAATATTTGTCCCCCGGCGAATAATCTGAACCACATCATGTGAGGTTAATCCAACCGGCTTATCTACTACTAATACGCCAGACACGGCGTTTTTTAGTTGATCTTCATAATTCTTATTCATATTCTATCCCGTAATTAAATATTCTATCGAATTTTTTCGATAGTAGCCTTGACATGATTCATTGACCTTTTTGTGTCTTCCAAAACCTTTACTAATACTTCATCCAATTTCCCTTTTACATCTGCCCCTGCAGCTGCCTTGTGTCCGCCGCCTCCAAATTTTTGAGCTATTTCAGAAACGTCTAAATCTGGATCCGCATCGTTGCACAAGCGCCAGCTAATTTTAACATATCCTCCGGCTTGCTCGGTTAATATTATTGCTATTTTTGCTCCCTCGATTGCAGATAAGACTTTTACCAGATCTGCATCATCTCGGGCGGGATATCCTGCCGATTGACGTTCATTTAATGAAAGCGTTGTCCAGACCAACCCATCATCCATCTTTATTTTTGTTAATCCTGCTCCCCAGTATCTGGCAGAAGCCAGAGATTGCTCTACGATAGTTTTATGATATATCTCAGCCAGGTTTCCACCAAGTTCGATTAAATTTGCCACCATTCGTAGTACTTGTGGATTAACATTGGTAGTTCGAAAACCGATCGTATCGGTAACAATACCTGTCAGCAGTGCATTCGCAATGGACTGGCTTATGCTAAAACCGAAATCCGGCAGATAACGGGTAATGATTTCCGCGGTTGCCACTGCCTCACTCTCAACAAGATTGATCAGAGCAAATTGTGTGTTTGTCTTATGATGGTCGATGTTGAGGTCTGGCACCTCAGAATTTAACTCCGTATCTGTTCGTTCAATCTCTGCAGAATCGACAACGATGATGTAATCAACATTTCCATGTGGCTTTGTGCTGACTAAATCGCTTCCCTCTAAAAATCGAAAATTATCGGGTATCCCTTCCTTTAGCACCATTTGGACCTCTTTTCCAGCTGAAAGCAAAGCCAGTCCAATGGCTAATAATGACCCAATAGCGTCTCCATCTGGCCGTTGATGTGTGATGACCAGCACTTTCTTAGCTGATTTAAGTTGGTCACGAATCGTCGTTAATAACTCATGATCAGGTTCCTTCATGTTTCGCCGCCCTTTTCGTTCTCGTATTATCCTTATTTTGAGGATCTCCCTGATGGATTGAAATTAATAATTTTTCTATTTTATCTGCTTGCTCAAAGGTAGGGTCCCAATGAAATCTAAGCCGCGGAAAGACCCTTAATTCCATGCGGTGAGCTAATTCACTGCGTAGGTACCCTTGCGCATGGTCCAACCCTAATAAAACTTCAGTAGAACGTTGCTTTCCTTCGAGGGCACACACGTAGATTTCTGCGTATGCTAGTTCTTTGTCTACTTCGGCACCGGTGACGGTGATTCCTTTTAGGCGTGGATCATTGCTCTCCATCAACAATATCTCGGAGAGCTCCTCCCGTATCCGTTCTGATATTCTCGTTAATCGTGTTTGCGATACCATTTATTCTTCCAAAATTGTTCACGCCGCAGGAACCTTTTCAACAGTTACACATTCGATCCGGTCACCTTCCATAAAATCTGAAAAACTTCGTAATGAGATTCCACATTCAAACCCTTGACGGATCTCTTTGACATCTTCTTGAAGGTGTTTTATAGATGAAATCTCTCCAATGGCTACAACTTCTCCGTTCCTTAGCACTTTACCGCGTGCATTCCGCTTGATCTCACCATCGGTAATATAACATCCGGCAATATTACCGACCTTAGAAATGCGAAAGACCTTTCTTACCTCGGCATGCCCGAGAACCGTCTCTTTTTCAACTGGTTCAAGCATACCATTTAGTGCCTTCTCAATATCTTCAATCATCCTGTATATAATGTCATAAAGCCGGATGGATACGCCTTCTTTTTCAGCTAATCGCCTTGCAGCAACATCTGCTTGAACGCTGAAACCTACAATCACAGCTTTTGAAGCAGCAGCTAGCATGACATCGTTTTCTGTGATGTTTCCCGTCTCGGCATAGAGTATATTTGCAGATAATTCCTCAGTGCATAGATCTTTCAGTGAAGAGATGATCGGTTCAAGTGAGCCTTGGACGTCTGCTTTAATGATCAACCTTAATTCTCTTATCTCGCCTGCCTTGAATTGATCAAATAGTTGCTCGAGAGTGATATTCGCTTTCTTGTTGGTCGATAAGCTATCACTGGATTGTAATTTTTCACTGACGATCAATCGCGCTTCCCGCTCTGAGGGGACAACCTTGAACAAGTCACCCGCCTGAGGCACCTCATTCAACCCCATCACAGAAACAGGTGTGGATGGTCCAGCTTTACGGATCCTTCGCCCTCGAAAATCAAAAAGTGCTTTTAACTTTCCAAGTGCGGTACCTACCACCACAACATCACCCACTTCAAGTGTGCCATTTTGCACTAGCAGAGTTGCCATTGAGCCTTTAGCCTTATCCAGCTCTGCCTCAATCACAGTGCCAATAACCTCCCCATCTGGATTTGCGCGGATATCCATGGTATCTGCCACAAGCACGATGGCTTCGAGTAAATCATCCAACCCCTCTCGTTTTTTTGCAGACATCGGAACGACGATAGTATCTCCATCCCACTCGTCAGGGACCAACCCTGCTTCTGCCAATTGTTGAAGCACACGGTCTTGGTCAGCATTAGCCTTGTCTATTTTATTCATCGCCACGATGATGGGAACCTTAGCGGCTTTCGCATGAGCAATTGCCTCTTTCGTTTGTGGCATTACCCCATCATCAGCTGCGACTACCAGGATGACGATATCCGCCCCTTGAGCACCCCGTGCCCTCATCGCAGTGAAAGCTGCATGACCCGGTGTATCCAAAAAAGTGATCAAGTGACCATTATGCTCAGCTTGATATGCTCCAATGTGTTGGGTTATCCCGCCAACTTCACCTTCTGCCACATTTGTTTCTCGAATTGCATCCAGCAATGTGGTTTTCCCATGGTCAACATGGCCGAGGATCGTGACCACAGGGGGTCTGGCAGCTAAACTGGCTTCAGACTCTTTGGCGATAACCTTTCTCCATTGCGGGATCTCACCCAGATCCGCCTCGGTTTCCTTTGGACTTTCCGGTACGGCTTCAAAACCCATTTCCGAAGCAACAATTGCAGCAGTATCGAAGTCTATGGGTTGATTGATACTTGCCATAACCCCATTCGACATTAATGCCTTGATGACATCAATAGGACTGGTCTGCATGACCTGGGCAAGGTCACGCACAGTGATGCTAGATGGTAGTTCTATTTTTTTTGAATTATTGCCGTTCTCGCTCATACGGTACCTCTATCAATTCAATTTATTTGACCCCTATGAGCGGGTGAGATGGATCACTCGTTCATTATCGGCCTATTCCGGTAATGATACGGCGTAATTCATTAGTCGCTCGCGCTCTTCAGGAGTAATTTCTGTTTTTAATGCGCCTGCTAGTGCTCCCTTTAATCCACTCTCCCAACACGATCGTTGGACATGGAGATACGCGCCTCTTCCGGCTAATTTACCCGTTGGATCTATCACGACACCCTGCGGGCTACGGACGATTCTCACCATCGAACGTTTTGGCAATATCTCCCTGCAACCTACACAGGTACGTTGGGGAATATGCCTTCTTTTACCGGTTTTTCGGGGCACATGACCTTCTTATTATCGTTTAGAAGTTCCAATCATCTTCCCAGCCACCACCGTGCTTGTGTTTTCTCTTCACAACGGTGGTATCCCGATCAGGGTCATAAACAACTTCGACGAATTTTTTCTTCTTTTTCTTCTTCGCCTTACCTTTTTTGTCGATATCTTCTTCCTCTTCCTCTTCTGTCGCATCGGGTTGGATACCTAAAATCTCTGGACGTAAGGCAAAAATCTCATCAAAATCTACTGGCTTTTCGCCTTCTTCTTTTACCTCACCACCATCAGCAGAGACCGGTGCTTCGCTGACCATTTCTGGCTTAGGAGCAGTGGCTTCACTGACCGGTACGAGTGCTTCTTCGGTAGTTAATTGAGCCTCGGTTACTTCTCCCACCGCTTCGGTAACTTCAGGGACAACAATTTCCTCAGCTGCCGGTTCGGTCACTGCTTCCATTTTTTCAAGTTCAGGCTCAACCGTCTCAACTGCCTCAGGAGCAGCTATTTCGGGCTCGGCTGATGGAAATGCAATATTGGTCAGCTTTTCCTTGATTTCTTCCATCGCTTTAGGACCGATTCCACTGATGCCTAATACTGCATCTTCATCCAAAGCCAATTGGAACATCAAATCGCCTATGGTCTCGTAGCCGGATGAACTCAGTAAATCATAAATCCGATCAGTGAGTGCTAAATCTTCGAGCGACATGGCAAAAGCTGCCACATGGATCTTGGACCGGATGTCTTTGCGCCGCTCTTCATCGGCGATCTTTTCTGCTGTCCGGCGGTGGATCAACCCACGCTCGATACGGTCAACGAACTGGCTCAAGAATTGATATTCTTCAGGGGTGATTGGCCGACCTTCTGCCTTCTTGCCGAGGATAAGCTCGACTCGCGGAATGTTTTCAGTTTCTGTTTCTGCCATAAAGGCAAACTCAACGTCACTCTGGAGACGGTGAACCGCATCACCAGCTGCTTCCAGTAACGATTTGATGTCAATACGCCAACCTGTAAGCTTCGCAGCCAGACGTGCATTTTGACCATCCCGGCCAATTGCCAGGCTTAGCTGATCATCCATTACAACGACCGTGGCTGTTTTGGTCCCTTTGGCGTGCTCATTAAGGTACACGCCAGTAACCCTTGCCGGGCTTAACGCCTTCGCTATATATGCTGATGGGTCAGAATCGTATTCGATTACATCGATTTTCTCATCATTCAGCTCGCGGACAATTGCCTGGATACGTACTCCCCGGATTCCTACACAGGCACCTACGGGATCTACTGCAGGTTGCATAGCGGCAACCGCCACTTTTGATCGCTGCCCAGGCTCGCGGGCGATTGAACGGATCTCGACCAATCCATGATATATCTCAGGAACTTCATTTTCTAACAGACACCGAAGGAAATTACGGTGAGAGCGCGATAGCACAATCTGCGGACCGCGCGGAGTTTGTTTTACTTCTAGCAGCAACGATTGCACCCGGTCATGAACACGGAAATGTTCGCCATTGATTTGTTGGTTCCTTGGGAGCACTCCTTCCGCTTTCATATCTAATCCAAGGGTGACTTGCTGTGGTGTCACTGCTTGAACGACACCACTGACAATATCGCCAACTTGTTTGGCATAATATTTCATCTGTGAATCGCGCTCAGCTTCACGGATGCGCTGTTGAATCACCTGGCGAGCTGTTTGAGCAGCCACTCTACCGAAGTTAGTAGGGGTGGATTCCACAACGACCATTCCACCAAGCTCTGCGTTCGGATCGATTTTACGAGCTTGTTCAAGCTCAACCTCTGTCCGCTCATCTTGTACTGAATCCACAATTTCCTTCTCAGCGAATACAGTGACTTCGCCGGTTTCAGGATCGACCTTCGCCTCAACCAGTTGCGCTTGTGAAGCATTGACTGCCCGCCGATAAGCGGACACCATGGCTGCCTCGAGGGCCTCCAGGACAACGCTTTTCGGAAGTCCTTTTTCCTCGAGCACCTCATTAAATGCCAACATGAACTCGTTTTTCATTCTTTCATTATCTCCGTACAATTAAGACGCCGGGATTGTCCTTATACGCAAGAAAAGTGGGGGCTGCCCACTTTTCCACGTCGCCACAATCTAAATACCGCTACTCGAATTATTTTAACACGGATATGACTGGATTGCAAGGTTATATGTTCTAATTAATAAATATTCATATAAATATCATAGATTCCATATAGATTTGGCACGGCTGATCGACAATTGCCAAGAATTGCCTTCTTTATATGGGCAGGGATATGGATCATCCCATGAACGTCCAATCATTGCCGATATTACTGCCAGACTACAGGCTTTGGCAGCATTTAAATCATACCCACCTTCAAGGAATAAACCAATCCTCCCCTCACAATGATTATCCGCCCAGTCGCATAATTTCTTGATCAGGTATCCATAGCCAATTGCAGTTAATTGTAACTGTCCCAACGGGTCAAGCCAATGTGTATCAAACCCATAACTCACCAGGATCATCTGGGGGGCGCGTTGATCGAGAAGGGGTAAAATGAGTTCATCCATAATAGTG
>JBGOYO010000104.1:0-8488 GCA_041479715.1 Anaerolineae bacterium | reverse complement strand
GTGATAGAACCACTGCATCTGTCACCGCCAGTATCGGTGGCGAATCAACCAGCACCATGTCTGCCGCCTGGCTCATCGCCGCCAATATCTTCTCCATCTTTTGGCTACCCAGCAGCTCTGCCGGGTTCGGTGGCAAACTCCCCGTCGTCACCACCACCAGGTTCTCCACCCCGCTCACCTGGCACGAGCCGTCCAGCACCAGTGTATTCTCCGTGAACAGGTTTGATAGCCCCTTCCGGTTGTTCAGCCTGAAATTCACCTGCAGCCTCGGGTGCCTCAGGTCGCAGTCCGCCGCGATCACGTGCTTCCCATTCTGTGCGCACACCACCGCCAGGTTCGCCAAAGTCGTCGTTTTCCCCTCCCCTGGCTCGCTGCTCGTCACCATGATGCTCTTTAGGGGATGGTCAATGTGGGTATAGCTGACGTTCGTCCGCAGGCTCCGGTACGCTTCCGACGTCGGCGACTTCGGTTCCCTCATCGTGATCGGCTGCTCCACGTGTCCGTTCTGGTGGTTGATCACCCCGAGTATGGGCAGTCTAAGTTTCTGGCCGATCTCCTCCGGCGTCTTGATCGTGTCATCCAGCGACTCCCTCACGAAGATCCCCCCTGCCGCCAGCATCATCCCCACCACCGCCGCCAGCATCGTATTTTGCAGCACCTTGGGTCTGATCGGTTTCTCAGCTGGTTTCGCCGTCTCCACCTGCGTCACCGACGACACGCTCTGTGCCTCAGAGAGCCTCACGCTCTCGTAGCTCGTCAGCACCCCGCTGTAGATCTCCCGGTACTGTGTCACCTTCGCGTCCAGCCGCGTCTTCTCGTCCGCCGTCAGCGCCTCCCCCGCCTGTGTCTCATACGTCGCGATCTCCTTCTCCAGCTCTTCCAGTTGCCCCTCCAGCGTCGCCTTACTCTGTGCGAACCGTTGGCTCTGGATCTCCTGGATCTGCCGCGCAAACACCGTCGCCACCGCGTTGGCGATGTCCGCCGAAAGCTGCGGGTCGGTCGTCTCCGTTGTCACTGCGATCAGCTGCGTATCCCGCACCGGCGTCACCGTGATCAGCTTCCCCAGCTCAGTCGTTGTCATATTCAGCCCAAGCTGCGTGATCACCTCACTCAGCACCGGGTCCTTAGCCATCATCTGCGCATACGTGCTCGTCAGCTGCTGGCTCATCATCACCGACGAATAATCCGTGGTCTTCGTCGCCGGAGCTTCATTCACCAAAACGCTCGTCGCGCTCTGGTAATATGGTGTCATCCGCTTGCTGAAGAAAAAAGCCGCCGCCCCTGCCACCACCCCCGCCAGCACAATCAGCCAACCCCAGTTCCAAAACAGGCTGATATACTGCCTCAGGTCCAGGCTCTCTTCTAGGCTTTCATCGTTATTATTATCTATAGACATGATATGTTTCCTTTTACTTTAAAATAATATGCCATAAGTCCACCAGGCCGCATGTTCACTTCTCTTCCCCTTCCCTCGCCCCTCGGGTTTCTGACCTGGCTTTCGTCTGCCACGAACACCCTGGGTGCATGCTCCGGGGTGCTCCGCACTCTGCCTGCTCCATCATTCTCCCCTTCCACGTGCTTGGCAATGCGCAACCATTTCTACCTCTTCCTTCCATTTCCAAATACGTGACTAAGCGCAATATATTGACTATGCGCATCAATTACTAGCACTCTCTACTCTAGCCTTCTCCCCACTCATTTCAACCTTGCATTCTACCCCTATGTGTTTCAATTGGCAGTGTCAGAACGCCTGCTCCTTACCCACCACACTATCGCCGCCACCAATAGTAGTCCCAACCCTGCCACCAGGGCGAAAGTACCCAATCCCCTGCTCCCTCCCCCTGCACCCTCAGCGATCACCGTACTCGTCGGTCCCTTCGGTGTACTCACTGCAGTCGATGTCTCTGCGACAGGCTTTATCGTCCCCGTCACCAACGGGATGGTCCCACCACCCGTTATCCCCGTCGCACTGGGCTCACTGGGCGGATTGCCAGCACCCCCCTGGGAAGTTGGGCTCATCATCGCTACCTGCGTCTGTGTGGCTGTACTCCCCCTTGGCTCCGTCGCAATCACCGTAGGCTGCCCCGGAGATGTAGGTGTCCTGCCGGGTGTGATCGTCGCCGTCGGCGGGGGTGCCGTCGGAACCGTCTGCTCGTTCGGTCTTGCCGACCCGCCTCCCGTCACTAGGCACAGCGCCCATAACACCAGCCCCACAACTGCGGTAACCTTATGTATTCGACTCATTATGGTAGTCTACATCCTCTTGATCGTCTATTCTCTATTTCAACCGTATCCGAGCTGCTCAGCATTCATTAGCTGATCATTCTGGGTAATGCTTTCTGACTTCAGCCGGTTGCCTCAGACAATCCGGCGATACCCTTCGTTGTCCCCTTCTACAGACAAAAGTCTTCGCCCTCCTGCTACCCTGCAATGTGCGCTCCGGTGATTACTCTGTGGCCTCACTCCCCCACGATATCCCCGCTGCTCCCTTGCCATCCTCTCCTTAGAATACTCCCTTTACTCCCCCTCACCCCACTCTACAATCATGCGGCCCTGGGTTGCTTTACAACGCGATATCCATATCTGATCATCATCGCAATCATATTCCTTAGCCACCTTCAACACTCGCGCTCCGCCATACTGACATAGGTCAGCATCTCGTTACTCATAGTTGTCTCACTCCCACAGTTAGCCTTACCCTCCCCCTTCCACTAACACGCATCAGGTTGATTCACGTGCTTTGGCTGCTTGGTTAGAACTCTGCTCGCTGCCCCTCGCCTCTGACAATCCAACTCACACCGGTCAATACCACCGCATCCGTTCTACTAGCAATCATCATCGCACCAATAATCAACACCGCCATTTTCATATCCTAACATCCCTGTCCTCAACAATCATTATCTATCTTTCTTAGCTCTTTTCTCCTGATGCATCGGGAAATCGAAATGCAAATCCGTCCTCCCAGACAAACAGGAAGCATTAGCTTAACTGTACTGATATTCGTACGTCAAAGGGTAAGAGATCGTGTCCCATTTCAGCCGTCAACAGACCAAATAACAGAATCGGCACCGTGGATATTTACTCTTGAATGGTCGATGTCGGAAAGGCTGCCTTGAACTACAATATATGAGATTGGAATTAGTATATCATAATAAGTTGTGTAAACTATTTTCTGTAATTTTCATAAAAGAGTAGGTCAAGTGTCATCCGCACGGTAACCACACCAAAAGGAGAGACACAATGACCTACCGAGTGGATTTTACCCTACCTGCAGAAATTCTAGCACAGGTTAGCCAACAAGGATTTGACATACTGCCGGAATTGATCCAGGTGATTATCAATGCAGCAATGCAAGCAGAACAGAAGCAGTACTTGAAAGCAGAACCTTACCAACATACTGAAGAGCGGCAAGGGCACGCCAATAACTACAAGCCCAAGACGGTTCATACCAGAATAGGTAACATCACGTTCTCAATCCCACAGGTTCGTGAGGGTGGTTTCTACCCAGAAACACTCGAGAAAGTATTGAGGAGTGAAAGAGCCCTACTTCTGGCTATGGCAGAGATGTACGTGCAAGGCGTTTCGACCCGCAAGGTGAAGGCAGTCACCGAAAAGTTATGCGGGGTGGCGCTGTCATCGACCCAGGTCAGTCATGCTACCGCCCTCTTGGATACAGACCTGGAGAAGTAGCGCAACCGCCCTCTGGGAGAGTACTCTTACCTGTTCCCAGATGCCTACTACGATCAAGTGCGTGAGGATGGACAGGTGCGCGATCTGGCTGTTTTAACCGCAGTGGGCGTCAATCAGGACGGAAAACGGGAGATCCTAGGCGTTTCCGTGTCCATGAGTGAGCACGAAGTACACTGGCGTGACTTCTTGGAGAGTTTGAAAGCCCGTGGTCTTGGCTGTATGCAACTCATCACCAGCGATGACCATGCCGGTCTGCGTGCAGCTCGCCTGGCAGTTTTTGGAAGTATTCCCTGGCAGAGGTGCCAGTTTCACTTGCAGCAGAATGCCCAGGCCTATGTACCACGCAAGGAGATGCAAACCGAAGTGGCCGAAGACATCCGCACGATCTTCAACGCTCCCGACCGGACCACTGCTGAAACCTATTTAGCCAGAGCTGTGGAAAAGTACCAAAAGACTACTTCCCGCCTGGCGGATTGGATGGCTGAAAATATCCCGGAAGGTCTTGCAGTCTTCTCCTTCCCAGTCGCTCACCGACGGTTTATACGTATTACTAATGGTGTGGAACGACTGCATCAAGAGATACGCCGTCGGGCTCGTGTGGTAAGTATCCTTCCCAACCAGGCTTCTTGCCTACGATTGGTCTCAGCAGTACTCGCAGAGATCGGTGATGAAGGGCTGACTGGAAAAATGCATTTGACTTTTTAAGGTTCAGTTTTACGTTAGAGGATGCACTTGTTCTTTGAAATTACAGAAAAATACTTGCACAATCTCATAATAAATTGATTAGGTCAGTTCCTCCTATAGCAATGGCTATCGTATATGCGTTGATGTCTTATGATTTCTCACCATGCATAGTAATGATGAATATCGGGTGGTGAACTATGGCAAAGAATAGGAGCTACCTGTAATCTACTGAATATAAGTCAATAAAAAACGATCTACAGATGGATACTAAGTGTACATAACCACAATATGCCTTGTAGTGCTGATTTAGTGCATAACTCGTTCAATCAGCGAAAAGTAAACGCATAGGTGAGTATTGCTTCAGATCTACGCTATCGGCGACGATTCCCAGGCAGCGGTGCAACATTTAATGTGCTAAACATTTCTGCGCCTAGCTTATACCCAACTGCCTCTAAACGTGGTGAGAACATCGGCCGAATCCCCGTGGGCTTGAAACTTCCGATAACATCACCATCCGCTGTTACACCAGTTTGTTCGTACTTGAAAATATCCGACATGACAATCGTATCTCCTTCCATGCCGGCAACTTCGGAAATAGCAGTGATTTTTCGCGGTCCATTTTTTAAACGGGATTGGTGGACGATCAAATCTACTGCAGAAGCAACCTGTTGACGGATCACCTTCAAAGGCAGTTCCATACCCGACATGAGCACCATTGTTTCCAATCGTAGCAGCGCATCCCGCGGAGAATTTGCATGCAGAGTAGTCAACGAGCCATCGTGACCTGTATTCATCGCTTGAAGCATATCCAATGCTTCACCTCCTCGACACTCTCCCACGACAATACGGTCTGGTCGCATACGAAGAGCGTTCCGCACCATATCACGGATCGTTACCTGTCCCCGGCCATCGATATTGGGTGGCCTGGCCTCCATCCGGACTACATGTCTCTGGTCCAGGCGCAGCTCTGCCGAATCTTCAATTGTGACGACGCGCTCCGTCTCCGGAATAAAACTAGACAGCACATTTAGCAGCGTAGTTTTTCCCGAACCTGTACCTCCCGAAATGATGATATTCAACCTACCCAATACACAAGCCTTTAGAAAATCAGACATCATTTGTGTGAGTGTATCGAATTCGATCAGCTGGTCAATGGTTAATTTCGTCTTGCTAAATTTTCGGATTGTGAGTACGGGACCATCAATGGAGACCGGCGGGATTACCGCATTTACACGTGAGCCATCCGGTAAACGTGCGTCTACCATTGGGTTCTCCGCATCTATCCTACGGCCAAGTGGAGAGACAATCCTCTCGATAACTCGCATGATATGCTCATCATCATCAAATTTTACTTTCGTATCAATGAGTTTTCCTTTACGCTCGATGTAAATCTGCCCTGGACGGTTTACCATCACTTCGGTTACATCAGGTTCATCTAGTAAATCCTGGATAGGCCCAAAGCCGATCAATTCATTCATCACATCTCGAAAGAGCTGAATACGCAAGCTTTCTGGCAGTTTTACTCCGGTTTGTTCATAAGCATTATTTAAATTTTCCTGAACTAATGCAGTTCGTTCGTCAGATGTTGAGGTAATTTCAGTAAACCCACGTGAAACAGCATTGATCAGATAAGCTTTTAACTTTTCCAAATATTTCTCTTGTGTATTAGAGTTATCCGATAACGTTTGGTTTTGCATGCACTATCATCTCCTTACTCTGACTTTTCTTGCTTTTCTATCGGCATCAACCACACAATGTGAGCACGGTTAACTACCATAAAATTACAGGTGTAAAGGATCTCCCCTTCCGAGCTATAAACTTCAGCATTGGTGACAGGTATAAAACTGTTTTCTGCATTTACTTCATCACTCAAACGTTCATCCTTTCTAACATGAATATATCCTCGGATGTGATATGTTTGAGTTTGGATATGTGAAAGGACTACATTCTTTGTTATAACTTCGGTAAAGTATTTACCTTTCTCATCAAATTCGATAACCATTCTAAATCTCCTTGGCCAATTATGTAGTCAGGATCCTTCTGATAATCTCAAATAGATTCACATTAAACTATTGGGGTAACATCTGACTCAATACATTTAATCAACAACCTCAACTAGGTCGATCATCATACCGAAGCTTCATCGTTTATGAAATAAGTAAATGAATATGATTTGTCGCGATCTGGTACATCATGCATATTATGTACCAGTTTAGCAATCAGCACAAGTAGCCAAAACGTGAAGTCTGTCAGACTGCTTCCTGCACTTTAATCGACATCATCGAGGCTGGTTGATCTAGATTTACTTGAATTCGATTAGATTAATGCGACTTTGAAACTTACGGCATCGCGAAGTTAATAAACACTTACTAGCATTTCTTCCAGTGTGTTGAATGTCTGATGTACTGCGCTGGACAGCTCTGCGGCAAATGCGGTTTGCTCCGGTTGAACCCCTACCAGGATGACTTCTGCCCCTGTGTCATCCTGGATCATAACCGCCAGGAATGCAAGACCCGGATTACGGGTAAAATTCTCGATCGCTCGCAATCGATCAGCATCCATGATTGCCATACAGCCTGCTTCAGCCCCCAGCTCAAGAGCGACGATGATCAGGACCACCTCGGGTTGTGCCGCCCGAATCGAGCTGAAGTAATTTTCAGGCACCTCCCCTGCATTAATCAAGGTTGCATCGACCCGTCCATGCAGGAAGTCCACCAGGTTAGGCCCAATAGCATCATCGCCTTGTAAAGGATTCCCTATCCCAAGGATGACCGTCCGTTTACCGCGTATCCGTCTAGCTAACTCATTCAACATAGGTATACTGAATGAATTTGTTAATTATTTTACATGGATGCGTTTAAGATTCTACACTTGAGGGATTTTTATGTCAAATGAATTCAAAGTATACTTATTTATCGTATTGAATAGGACCATCCCATGAACGGACGCGAGCGATTCCTCAACACACTTTCTTTCAGGATATCAGACAGACCACCTTTATTTGAAGATGGCATTCGTGAGGATGTTCTCAAAAAGTGGAGAAAGCAGGGGATGCGCAAACGGGATAAGCTTGAGGGTTTATTCACATTCGATTATCGAGAGGAGATCGAACCGAACCTTGATCCGCTACCCACTCCAACCCGATGGCCTAATAATATGGGTGGGTTAAAAAAACATAAAAATCGGTTAAACGCCTATGACCCTCAAAGACTAGCGGACGAGTGGGGAAAAAAGGTCTTGGATTGGAAAAAGCGTGATTACGCAGTGATTCTACGCATTCACAATGGCTATTTCCTAACTATGGGTGTCCATGGATGGCAGCGGTTTATGGATGCCATCCAATTATTAGTGGATGATCCAGATTTTGTTGAGGCTTGGATGGATATGTATTCTCAATTTGCTTGCCAATTGGCAGACAGGATCCTGAGTGAGGTCGAGGTGGATGCAGCCTTGTTCAGCGAGCCAATCGGCGGAAACCACGGTCCATTGATCTCTCCAACGATGTACTCAACCATTATTTTAAAAAGCTACTTGCCGATTCTAGATGTATTCAAATCGCACGGAGTAAACACACTCATTTACCGGACTTATGCCAATAATCGGGCATTATTATCACCAGTTGTTAAAGCAGGATTCAATTGCTTATGGGCTTGCGAGCGCAATCCACTGGCAATGAATTATCGGGATATCAGGCAGGAATTCGGAAAGGATCTATGCTTGATTGGGGGGATCGATGCTGATTTATTAAGGCAGACACAGGAGGAAATATATCGGGCAGTGATGGATTTAGTACCGCCTTTATTAGAGGACGGCGGTTATATCCCACTCGCAGATGCTAGAGTGCGCGAAGGAGTCCCATACCAAAATTATGTCTATTATCGAAACTTACTGGAAGTGATGACTGGTTTGAGGTAAACAACCACCAAGTCGATGTAAACAACCCGATATATATTTCACAAATTAGTCTATATAAGGATATAACCCTGCCACAAAGGTACCACGAACGCGTAATCAATACGACCCGACCAAAATTAGGTTGTTCAATTTCGTTAATTCTGCATTTATTAACCTGCTTAATTATTGAAGATAAGTATATATACTGATAATTCCTCTT
>JBGOYO010000103.1:0-8521 GCA_041479715.1 Anaerolineae bacterium | reverse complement strand
GCCGTTACCGCTATTCAGGGTGGCTGGCTCCAGCTGGTCATCGATCAGCAGCAGTTCTTGCAAGGCTACTTCGGTGTTTTGCAGATTTGCCTAACCCATAACTACTCTTTCTCTGGTCTTTTAATTGATACTGGCGCAGGCTTTCTCAGCAAAGACAATATCGATGCTGTAGCTCCGTTAGTCGAAAAGCAGGTTCGCTAGAGTAGAATAGATTTTTACTTGCTGATGCTTTCATTTCTTTGATGGGTCGGCAATAGAAAAAAATAAGCAAGGGCTAAGTAGCTACAAATGAATACAATGCTATTTAGCCCTTGCCATCCTCGAGAAAATACATAACTTCGGAGCAGACGGGTTATCCAATATTCAAACGGAGATAGCTATATGGACGAATACCGCCTCGAACTTAGAAATGTCTCCAAATCCTTTGGAGAAGTCCTGGCGCTGGAGGATATCAACTTTCAGTTGGGCCGTAATGAGATTGTTGGTCTGCTGGGTGATAATGGCGCTGGAAAATCCACTCTGATCAAAATAATAACAGGCTATTATCAGCCCACCTCAGGTGAGATTTATTTCAATGGGAAGAAGGTGGAGAACCTAACAGTTCCAAAAGCCAGAGAATTAGGCGTGGAAACTGTATATCAGGAACGCGCCTTGGCTGAAATGCAAACCCTTTGGCGCAATATCTTTCTGGGACGCGAAATCTGCAACTCGATGGGTTTTCTAGATATTCAGAAGATGAGAGATGAAACCCACCGCTTGATGACCGAATCCATGGGCTTTACCTCTCATGCGGTCAGTCCAGATTCTCGGGTGGGCAAATATTCTGGGGGTGAGAAACAGGGTGTCGCCATTGTACGCGCCCTTTACTTCGACGCGGAAATTATCGTTCTCGACGAGCCTACCATGGGTCTTTCGCTCAAAGAGTCAGCCAAACTAGTCAACTTCGTGAAAGGCATCAAGGCAGCAGGCAAAGCTGCCATTTTTATCGACCACAACATCTTCCACGTCTACAATGTCGCCGACCGTGTGGTCGTGATCGACCGTGGTCGGGTGGCGGGCGAATTTTTAACCAAAGATATCGGTGTTTCCGAGCTGATGGATAAGATGGTCCATGTGGCAGAAACCGGTACGTTCGATTAGCCCATGGACATGGATGGATAAAATGGATACTCAAACCAACGTACCCGAAGTCACCGAGCATTATAAAGTACCCTTCAGCCTGCGGAGATTTGCGCGCACGAACAGCGCCCAGCTTGGAATATTGGGCGTCTTTATCACCCTATGGATCATTTTCATCGTTTTAGCCCCCAACACCTTTTTAAATAAACAGATATATTTTGCCTTCATGTCCACCATCCCTTTCTTTGCCATTATGGCTATTCCCCTGACGATCGTAGTAATTGCCAAGGAGATGGATCTCTCATTTCCATCGATCATGGCCATGGGCATGGTGGCGTTTTCTTTTATTTATAATGAAACAGCATTTATAGGGAATGCGAACATACGCGTGTTCCTGGCAGTTATCGCCGCCCTGGTAGCTGGATCGATTATCGGTTGGCTCAATGGGTTCATCGTGGTGAGGTTCGGAATTCCTTCGCTGGTGGTCACTATCGGCACGCAGTTTTTCTGGCGAGGTGCCGTGCTGGTGCTCACTCAAGGGGCGAACTTCTCTTTATCCTATATAAAAGAAACCATCTTTTACCCACTTTTTGTCGGTAAGGTCGGTGGGTACCTTCCCATGCAGATGGTTTGGTTAATTATCATCACAATCATTGGCTGGGTGCTGCTCAACCGTCATCGATTTGGGGCACACGTCTACTTGACGGGTGATAACATCAACAGCGCCGAGCTGATGGGCGTCAATACTGGGCGCACCCGCATCCGCGCCTTCATGCTGATCGGTCTCGTGGCAGCCTTTGCTGGTATACTCTACAGTTTTTACGTAGCCTACTTCTGGCCGTCCTTGGGTGATGGGTATTTACTGAGCACTCTGGCGTCAGTCTTCCTGGGCGGGACGTCCGTCTTCGGCGGTGTCGGTACCATCCTGGGGACATTCTTGGGGGCGTTTATCATCGGTGCCATCGAAGCTGCCACGGTAGCCATCGGCTTGACCGGGTTCTGGACCCAGCTGATTTATGGATTTATCATCGTGCTATCGGTGATCATGCACACATTCCTGCGCAAACGTGGGGAGTAAGCGGATCGCTTACAACTTTCCCCAATTATCTATGTAAACCAATCTACCATCAGCCCCGGTGGTTCATCGAGTGGACAGGAAGAATATAACGGAGATTATGCCTAATGCCCAACATCGCCGACCAGCTCGATCTTCCACTGCCCATTCACACTAATATGGGTGCTGTCTCCGGGCCAATAGAGAGTAGACCAGTAGCTGCTCCCCCGCAGCACCGATGGGTTAACCCCCGTGGTGACGATGATATGGTTGGGCGTATAGTGTGCAAAATAGGTATCCCGGTTGAGCGGAACCCGTCCCAGGGTTGGATCCATGGCGGTCCATCCAACGGAAGGCAGATACACGTCAGGCCAGGCGTGCTCAGTTTTAGCGACCGCGTCGGTCGACTTATCCATATACAGCAGCCCTTCGTAATAACGCGCCGGTATGCCCTGCGCCCGGCTGAGCGCCACCAACAAAGAAGTATACTCCGTGCAGTCAGCACCCATGGGACCGAGCGCCGCCTGTGCACCCCAATTCTCTCCGTTGGGGGTGTAGACCAGCTCGCTGCCGATATAATCATAAAACGCCCGCACTTGCTGGCAAACCGAATCTGTGCCCTGCGAGAGTTGCTTCGCCAGAGCGACAATTTGGGGATTGGCCGATTCGATGTGCAGCTCAGGCTGAGTAAATTCTTCCGGCAGATTTCCCTGGCAGACTGACAGGTCGTATGCCATTTCGTTCACGACCACGTGATAATCGATGCTTACCGTCTGGGTTATGCCGGCGGGCTGACCGGAGAAATCGAACTCAGCGTATTGGTTGCCATATTCATCGACCACCAAGGCATACTTATTTGGAGAAACATCCATTGAGGTTACTTCTTGATAAGGAGGCAAGGTACGGATCAATGCTATCCAGATATTCTGCTTCTCCGGCGCACCCGGTCCGGCATTTACGAGCGCCAGCTGCTGGTGCACGGTGTACTCACGCTGACCCAGGATGTTCACCAGCGAGCCAGGGGTCGAAGTCGAAGGAATCAAAACACCCGCCCGGGGCTGGCAGCCCGTTAAGGCGATCAATAATATGAGCAAGGACAAAATTCTGGGAAAGCTTTTGATACTGCCTCTATTCGAGCCAATTGTAGTCCATAAGTATTAATAACGCCAAAACCGAATGAAACAGCCAATACAAAATCAACCACTTCCGTTGCCATGCACAACATTCCTCAATGATGTATTAGCGAGGTGCATATGGAGGCGATGACGCCTCGCCAGAGGGTAGTGCACTCCCTCAACCATAAAGAGCCCGATCGCGTCCCGATTGACCTGGGGGGTACCATCGTCAGCTCGATCGTCAAGCAGAGTTACATTGAGCTCAAACGTTACCTTGCCCAGCCGGTTGAAGAAATCAAGATGCTGGATTACGTCCAGCAGCTGCCATATGTGGATGACAGCTTGATGGAGCGGTTCGGGGTCGATTTCCGCATGGTGCAGCTGCCGTCTGCGACGACGGTGGGAGTGGATATTTTCGAAGAAGGCGATTATTATGCTTTCATTGACCGCTGGGGCTCTAAGCTGCACATGCCCAAAACGAATGGGTTATATTTCGATTGGGTCGACTTCCCGATCAAGGACGCCACCATGTCTGCGTTGGACAGCTACCGCTGGCCCAGGCCTGACCCGCTCGAATTTAACATTCAGCTGGGTCAGCAGGCGAAGACTCTATCTGAAACCACGGATTATGCCCTGGTGGGCAGCGCGGTGATCGGTGGCGGAATCTTTGAACAACCAGCGCGGGTGATGGGACTGGAGAATTTTCTAATGGCATTGCTCACCGCCCCGGAATTTGCAGACCGTCTGATGGAAACCATCACCGATATCTATATCGCTTCCTGCAACCAGTACCTCGATCAGGTGGGTCCATATATCCAGGTATTCACTTTCTGGGATGACCTGGCCGGGCAAAATGGCTGGCTCATCAACCCCGAGGTTTACCGAAGGATGATCAAGCCGAAACAGAAACGTTTAGTTGAAGCGATCAAGAAAAAAACAGACGCCAAACTGTTCTACCACAGCTGTGGTGCCACGCGAGGCTTGATCCCCGACTTGATTGAGATCGGATTCGATATCCTGAACCCGGTGCAGGTTTCGGCGAAAGGGATGAATACCAGGGAACTTAAGCAAGAGTTCGGGCGGGACATTGTTTTTTGGGGTGGAGGGGTCGACACCCAGCAAGTATTGCCGTTTGGCAAGCCGTTTGAAGTGGTCGACGAGGTGAAGCGCCGCATCGATGATCTGGCGCCTGGCGGTGGTTTTGTATTCGCCGCGGTACACAACATCCAGGCATACGTGCCGCCGGAGAACATTGTGGCGGCATTCGATACCGCCCTGGAATATGGCCGGAGTCACTTCTCATCCACTTAGTGGATGAGAACCAGCGGATGGATATGGAAGGATGATAATGAGGCCCCGTGAGCGTGTCTTGACGGCCCTTAACCATGAAGAGCCAGATCGCTGCCCGATGCAGGTCAGCTTTACCCCCGAATTTGCTGCCCGCCTGGAGGCGGACCTCAAACTCAAGGGACAGGGATTGCATAACCCCCATGGCGGTGGCAACACCTACGCCCTCGAACGTCTGCTGGATGAAGATATGTTGTTGACCTCCGTGGGATGGGTGAACGGCTACTACCAGAACGGGTATCAGGATGTTGAACATTACCAGGACGAATGGGGTGTGATTTGGAAGACCATCGAATACGATACTCCCTACGGCAAGGGAAAATACACCGAACCGTTTGGGCATCCGCTAGCTGAGGACCGGGCGCTCGAGACGTATACCCCACCCGATCCGAACCGCCCGGAGCTCTACACAGAAGCTCAGCGAGTGGTGGAGCAATTCAAGGATGAGTATTGGATCGTCGGTGTGACGCCGACCACCATCTTCGAATCTGCCTGGGCGTTGCGCGGGTATGAGCAGTTATTGATGGATATGGCGATGAACCCTGAGCAGGCCAGCCGGGTGCTGGATATTCCCTATACTTACCACAAGACCGTTACGCAGCGCCTGGTGAGCCTGGGTGTGGATATGATCTGGCTAGGCGATGATGTAGGCGGACAGAGGTCGATGCTGATGTCACCCAGGATGTGGCGTCAGTACTTCAAACCGCGCATGGCTGACCTGATCGCCTCGCTGCGGGTTATCAACCCGCATGTCAAAATCGCCTACCATACCGATGGGGTGGTCTATCCGATCATCCCTGACTTGATTGAAATTGGCCTGGACGTGCTGAACCCAATCCAGCCCATGGCGATGGACCCGGTGAGGCTTAAATCTCAATACGGCCGGGAGTTATGCTTCTGGGGATCGCTTGACATCCAGCAGACCCTGCCTTTTGGTACTCCCGAGCAGGTTAAAGCGGAAGTGATTACCCGCTTGAAGACCATCGGGAGGGGTGGTGGGTTGCTGATCGGACCCACGCATAATATCCAGCTCGATACACCCATGGAAAATTTCTGGGCGATGATCGACACCATCCGGAATACACCATATCAGGTGATTTCGTCATGACCAAGCGAGAAATCATCCGTGCCGTTCTGGAGGGGCAAAAACCACCCTATGTGCCGTGGTCGTGCGGATTCACGAAGGAAGCCCGAGCGAAACTGCAAGCGCACTTCGGCCTTGACGAGCTGGAAGGGGCGCTGCAAAATCACTTCGTGAAGTTGGGCAGTGACATCGGTTTCTTCACCGATCTGGGAAACGACAAAGTGAAGGACGTTTTCGGGGTGGTGTGGGACCGCAGTATCGATAAGGACATCGGCAATGTCGAAGGCTGCGTGCTCCCTTTACCCACTCTGGAGTATTACACGTTTCCAGATCCACTCGACCGGCGTTATTTCGCCGATATCCCCCAGCGCATCGCAAAATACGGCGACCGCATTCGCGTGTTCGAGATCGGTTTCTCGCTGTACGAGCGGGCATGGACCCTGCGGGGGATGCAGAACCTGTTGATGGACTTCCACGACCATCCTGGATTCGTCCGGGAACTGCTCAACACTATCGCGGATTACAACATCGCCCAGGTGAAGGAAGCCTTGAAATATGACCTCGATGCGGTGTATTTTGGGGATGATTGGGGTCAACAACGTGGCCTGCAGATGGGCCCGAAGTTGTGGCGTGAGTTCATTTACCCCGTCCTGAAGCGCATGTACTACGCCGTGCATGAAGACGGCAGGTACGTATTCATCCATTCCTGCGGAGATGTCGATGAGCTGTTCGACGACCTTATCGATATCGGGGTGAACTGTTTCAATCCGTTCCAGCCCGAGGTGATGGATGTGCCCGCCCTGCTCAAGCAGTTTCGCGGCCGGTTAACCTTTCACGGCGGGTTATCGACGCAAAAAACGCTGCCGTATGGGACGGTTGAGCAAGTACGGGCAGAGACCCGCCGGCTGTTGGAGATGGGACGGGAGGGCGGTTACATCTTCGCCCCCGCGCATGATGTGGAAGGTGACGTGCCACTTGAGAATATGCTGGCTTTCATTGAGCTGATCCAGGGTCAGTCTGAGTATGGTAATAACTGAGAGGAGAAAATGAATGAGTATAATTGATGACCTGCGGCAGAGTGTGATCGATGGTGAAATGAACGTCACCCAGGAGCTGGTGCAACAGGCACTTGCGGAGAATATTCCTCCCGAGCGAATCCTCAAAGAGGGCCTGATAGTGGCGATGGAGGAAGTTGGCCGCAGGTTCGAATGCAATGAATTCTACGTGCCTGAGATGCTGGTTTCAGCGCGTGCAATGAAAAGCGGCCTGGCGCTTTTGCGCCCGCTTCTGACCGCAGCCCATGTTGAAGCGGTCGGGAAGGTGGTTATCGGCACGGTGCAGGGTGATCTGCACGATATTGGCAAGAACCTGGTAGGGATGATGCTGGAAGGGGCCGGATTTGAAGTGGTCGACCTCGGTGCAGACGTCTCGGCGGAAAAGTACGTCGCGGCGGTAAAGGAGCTTCGGCCGAACCTGGTGGCCTGTTCTGCGCTCTTGACGACGACCATGCCCGGCATGAAAAGTGTCATCCATCTTCTCGAGGCTGAGGGGCTGCGTGACCAGGTGAAGGTGATCATCGGTGGTGCGCCGGTGACGGATAAATATGCCGCCGATATTGGAGCCGACGGGTTTGCGCCCGATGCAGGCTCAGCAGCCTCGCTTGCTAAACAGCTTATCCTCAAATAGGAGAGCTGAATACGAATTGACCGGAGAACAAGGAAAGAATTGATGGGTTGGGCATGACTTCTGGGATTGTGTTTGACATCAAGGAATTCGCCATTCACGACGGACCTGGCATCCGCACGAGCGTGTTTCTAAAAGGCTGCCCCCTGTCCTGCCAGTGGTGCCATAACCCTGAGGGGCAGTCGCGGCAGCCACAAATGATTCGAGCTCCATCTGGCGAACGCATCGCCGGGAAGGAATATACGGCTGCAGAGCTGGCTGCGCGCTTGAACCAGCAAGTTGCTATCTTGCGAGCCAATGAAGGCGGCGTCACTTTCTCGGGCGGTGAGCCGCTCCTGCAGGCCGATTTTGTGGCCGATGTGATCGATTTGCTCGACGACGTGCATATTTTGTTAGACACTTCAGGCTACGGCGGTGAACAGGACTTCAATAAGCTCGTCGATCGATCTGACCTGGTATTTTTCGATCTTAAATTGATTGATGCCACTGCCCATCGACATTACACCGGTTGTGATAATGCTCTTATCCTAAGAAACTTACATCGTCTGGATGAGATGGGTATACCGTTCGTGCTCAGGGTGCCGCTGGTGCCGGGCGTCACCGATACCGACCAGAACCTGGAGGCGATCGCACAAACCGTGCGCGGCATGCCCGGCCTGCTGCGGGTGGACCTGCTGCCCTATAACAAGGCCGCCGGCGGGAAATATGAGTTCGCCGGGATGGAATTCAGACCAGAGTATGACGAAACAGGCGAGCTCAACCTCAACACTGAAGTCTTCAAGCAAGCAGGGATTCAGGTGAGCGTATTATGAATGAGCGATTGGCGAGAATAAAAGACCGGGAGCGGGCCGGCGAACAGCGCTTGGTGAGACGAACCGCGCCAATTGAGGTCCTCACCGAGTGCGAAGCCGGTCAGCTTTCATGGCCCAGGCGAGTGGCGCGCCTGGTTCGGCGCCAATGCGAAGCTGAGCAGGTTATTATTCATCCGGATGAGCGCATCGTATTCACCCGCACACTCCCCTCAGTACCCCCGATTTATTCACCGGTGGAATGGGCGCAATTGACTGCCGGTCGGACCCTGCACGAGCTTGGCCCGGTGAGCAATATATGCGCCGATTG
>JBGOYO010000102.1:0-8540 GCA_041479715.1 Anaerolineae bacterium | reverse complement strand
GAAAGGTGGAGGTGGGCGTTTCAGTCGGTCTGCAGGAGACGCCGGCGAAGCTGGTCGAAGTGGTTCAGGGCTATACCGATGCGGGCTACCAGCGGGTGAAGATCAAGATAAAGCCCGGACGCGATGTGGATGACACCCGCGCAGTCCGCCGGGCGTTCCCCGAACTTCAGCTGCAGGTGGATGCGAACTCGGCCTATTCCCTCGAGAGCGCTGGCAGCCTGACACCCCTGGACGATTTGGCGCTGCTGCTGATCGAGCAACCCCTGGCAGAGGACGATCTATGGGATCATCACAATTTACAGGTGTGGTTCCGCACACCGATCTGCCTGGATGAAAGCATCACCTCACTCCGCCTCGCCAGGCAGGCGTTGGATATGGAGGCTTGCCGCGTAATCAATATCAAGGCTGGCAGGGTGGGGGGGTTGAGCCAGGCTGTGGCGATCCATGATCTGTGCTTGAGCCGGGAAGTGCCGGCGTGGTGTGGTGGCATGCTCGAGACGGGCGTGGGACGGGCCTCCAACCTGGCCCTGGCATCTCTGCCAGGCTTCACTTTGCCCGGTGATATCTCTGCCACTGACCGCTACTACCACGAAGACATCACCCAGGAACGCTTCACGCTTAATCCTGGCAGCACCATCGACGTCCCGACCGTACCGGGATTGGGTGTGAGCGTCAACCCGGTAGCGCTGAAACGCGCCACCATCGATAAAATATCACTCGTTAAGGAATAATATCTCTTTTTCTATAACTTCTGCATTTTACCTCCCGCATTTTAGGATTATATAAATGGAGGAGGTGTAGGGGGTTCAATTCTCAACCGCTGGTGTATTCTCATACCACAAAACTGAGCTTGAAATAAGTTGCATTATTTTTCACTCTATTCTATACTTTTTTAAATAAACAGGAGGCAGCCGATGCGGACGTATGATATTACCCTCACGATTACTCCTCAATCCATCGTGTGGCCGGGTGACCCACCGGTCAGGATAAAGCATACCAGCAGTATCGCTTCGGGGGATAACGCGAATGTGTCTGAAATCAGCATGAGCTGCCACACCGGCACGCATGTGGACGCCCCGGATCACTTCTTGAACAATGGCATCACAGTGGATCGCCTGTCCCTCGACCTGCTGGTGGGCCGGGCGTACGTGCTGGATTTACCGGACGTATCAACCATCACCGCCTCCGTACTGATGCAGGCGGAAATTCCGCCTCGCACCCGCCGGCTGCTGTTCAAGACGCGCAATTCGCAGCTGTGGGCAGATGGCATGCAAGAGTTCCAGTCCGATTTTGTAGGTTTGAGTGTGGATGCAGCCGAGCTGCTGGTGGACCGTAACGTCAGGCTGGTGGGGATTGACTACCTGTCGATCGCTCCGTATAAAATGGGCACGCCGGTGCATTCGATCCTGCTCTCCGCCGGGGTTGTGGTGATCGAAGGTCTGGACCTTTCGAAGGTCTCGCAGGGCAGGTATACCCTGCATTGCCTGCCACTCAAGCTTGGAGGCGTGGAGGGAGCGCCCACCCGTGCCATCCTAGTGGGGGTGTAAAGCTTTTATATTAAAGAGACGCCCTTCGGGGCGTTTTTAATTTGTCATTGCGCCTGTCCCCGCTGCTCATCGGGGAAGGAGGGCGTGTTTGCCCGACGAAGCAATATTGAATAATCACATTCCTAAAGGTAACTGTCCGCAATGTCTCTGATCTATCGAATATACTTCGCTCGTATATATAATGGGAAAGGATTGCTTCGGCAAAGAACGCCTTCTCCTCAAATACAGAGCAGATTCCGCGATGACAATAAAGAATCCTCCCTTGAATTTGGGGTGAAATTGGAATATAGTTCAACCTGAGTTTTGAAAGGGATGGCAAAAATAATCGTGAGATGGAGCTGGATTGTGGGGATGTGTATCCTGCTAATCCTGGTGGGTTGCAAAGGGCAGGATACAGCGCCAGCTTTGGAAGGAGGAAATGATATGAATATTCTAATCACAAGCAGTGCATTTACCGAAGGTGGGAAGATCCCGCGGATTTACACCTGTGACGACCAGAACATATCACCGCCGCTGACGTGGACAGCTGTGCCCACGAACACGGTCAGTTTGGCGCTGATCATGGATGACCCCGATGCCCCGTCAGGCACATGGGTGCACTGGGTCCTTTACAACTTACCATCCACCCTGATCCGGCTGGATCAGGGTAAAAGTGGCGGGGGAACTGATGGCAAGAACGACTTTGGCAAGCTCGGTTATGGCGGACCATGCCCTCCCAGGGGCTCGAACCATCGCTATTTTGTCAAGATCTATGCACTGGATACATCGCTTGACCTGAAAGCGGGGGCAACTAAAGCCCAGGTCGAGAGTGCGATGAAAGGCCACATCCTGGCGCAGGGTCAATTGATGGGAAGGTACGAGAGATAAATATACGAATAGATTTTTGTTATTAATGGGTGATCCTTGTAGAAGCGCAGGGGAGGCATTTGAACATGAATGATCTGGAGTTCCTACCCTCCGCCTCTACATAATTGTATTGACGACCCACTGGAGTGAATCTCCGTAACGTAAAATATTGTCAGTCCTGGGGTTATGATTTATCACGAACCGGTTGTCTTTTCCATCCCCGGCGCCAGAAGAGCCGCACCACCATCCACGGTGATGACCTGCCCGCGGATCATGTTCGCTGCCGGTGAGCACAAAAACGCCACCACTTCGGCGACGTCCTGTGGGGTGACCAGCCGACCAGCGGGGGTGATGGCAGCGGCTTTCTCGGCGATATGCACGTCGCTGCGCACCATCTCGAAGTGCTGCAGGGCATCGGTGAGCACCATCCCAGGGCTGATAGCGTTGACCACGATGTTCTTCGAGGCTAATTCAACCGCCAGGTAGCGGGTGATGGCCTCAATGGCGGCTTTGCTGGCGCCTACCACTACATAATCAGGCAGCACCCTGCCCGCGCCCGGGCTGGAGATGGTGACGATCGAGCCACCGCCGCGTTTTTCCATCAGAGGCGCGGCACGCTGGGCAGCGAACAGCAACGAACGGGCGTTGATGTTCATCGTCCAATCCCAACCCTTGAGACGCTGCTCCATCACTGGGCGGTTATAGCCTGAGGCGGCGTTATGGATGTAAATATCCAGCCCGCCGAATTCCTGCTCCACTGCTTCGAACAGGTGGTCGATCTCGTCAGGCTCACCCATATTGGCTTTGACCAGCAGGGCTTTGCGGCCGAGCTGGTGGATTTTCTCAACTGTTTCTTCCGCTGGTTCACGGTTGCGGAAGAAATTAACCACCACGTCCGCACCCAGTGAAGCGAAATGCAGAGCGATGGCAGAGCCGATCCCACGACCCGACCCACTGACCAGCACTACCTTATTAGCGAACATGGCCGTTAGTTGGCTTTACATTGCGATACCGTGAACGCAGCTCGATCACCCTCAGTGCTGCCTCGATCTTGACATAGGCGTCCATTTTGCTCTCCCCGATGCGCCTTTCCTCAAAGTAAATGGGGATCTCCTTGATGCGCAAGCCCATTTTCTCTGCCAGGTAGCACATCTCCACCTGGAAGATGTAGCCCGTCGAGCGGATGCGGTCCAGGCCGATGCGTTGCATGGCGTCAGCCGTCCAACACTTGAACCCGGCGGTGGAATCCCTGGTCTTAGTCCCCAGGATGAGGCGCACCCATACCGAGTTGGCCCACCAGCTGAGCAGGCGCCGGTACCAGGGCCATTCCACGTCCAGACGCCCACCCTTGATGTAGCGCGAGCCGACTACCACATCATAATCGGGGATCACAGCCAGCATCTGGGGGACGAATTCAGGCGGATGCGAAAAATCGGCATCCATGTGGATGATATTTTGGTAGCCGTGGTCGAGTGCCCACTTGAACCCCTGGATGTAAGCGGTGCCTAATCCAAGCTTACCGGTACGGTGCATCACGTGGAAGCGGTCAGGGAATTGCTGAACCAATTGGTCAGCCACCTGACCGGTGCCGTCTGGAGAGGCGTCATCGACGTCCAGGATTTCGAGGCCGTCGATTTTTAGATCAAACAGTGCCGGAATAATTTTAGCCAGGTTTTCGGCTTCGTTATAGGTTGGGATGACGACCAGAGCGTAGGGCATGGGTATATTTTACAACTTTTTCGCTTCCTGCCATAAGCTTTCCATTTCATCCAATGAGAGGTCACTCAGCGGTCTTCCCTGCAAACGGGCGGACTGCTCGATGTGGGCAAAGCGCTTGCGAAAGCGGGTGCTGGTCTCACGCAATGCCGATTCAGCATCGATTTCATAATGGCGCGCCAGATTTACCACCGCGAAGAGCAGGTCACCCAGCTCATCCGAACGGGAAGCCAGATCTTCAGCATTGAGCAGCTCATGGCACTCTTCGTTGATCTTATCCACCACGCCACGCGTATCCGGCCAGTCGAAACCCACCCGGGCGGCACGTGCCTGGATCTCTTCAGCCTGGGCCAGCGCTGGCAAGGCAATCTCGACCCCATCTAACAGACCCTTCTCGGCGCCCCCGTTTTCCTTGTGCAGCTCGTCCCGTTCAGCTGCTTTGAGCTTTTCCCAATTGTGGAGCACTGTTTCTACACCGTCCACCTTTAAATCTCCGAAGACGTGCGGGTGGCGGCGGATGATCTTATCATAGATACCTTTGATCACCTGGTTGATATTGAACTCACCATATTCATTGGCAATCTGGGCGTGCAGGGTGATTTGGAGCAGCAAATCGCCGAACTCCTCCCGCATATGGGCGGGGTCATCGGCATCCAGAGCAGCAAGGGCCTCATAGGTCTCTTCGAGCAGGTTGGTGCGTAATGTCTGATGGTCCTGCTCACGGTCCCAGGGGCAGCCATCCGGGGCACGTAAATGGGCAATGATCTCCTGGAAGGCTTCAAAAGAAGTACCCTTTTCCAATGGGGGCAGGTAGAGGCTGGTCAGCAGCCCAATGGATTGGCTCTGGTCGATGGCGTGTAAGGGGAGGTCTTCGACTACCACCTGAGGTGTCCCGGCAGCGTGCACCAGTCTGACGGGATGTTCATCGGGATAGGTCTCCATCAGGGTCAGCTTGACGTCACTTGCCACGGCCTTGGAATGGATCTGGGCAATCAGGGCGGGGGTATCGGGCGGGAAGGGTGGCACATGGGCTGAAACCAGCTCGAGCGCATCCACGATCGCCAGATAGGGTAGGGGATCGATGCCTAGTATAGTCAGAGTGGGCTCGATGAAGCTCAAGCCTTCGACCACCTGTACGGGCAGACCTTCCAGGTGGGCACGGCGGGCAATCTCGGGGCAGGTGGCTTCAGCCACGTAAGGGTGCCCCGGCACGGCATATATCACTCCTTGCGGTCGACGGCCGAGTTCCAAGATTTTATCGATAATATGCGCATAGACATCATCGAAAGATGGCAGCTGATCGTATAGTTCATCAAATGAATGGACCTCGATCGTAGATGGGAAATCGGCTACGGTGGGGTGCTGGACGGTGCGCAGGTAGATTTCGGGTGAATTTTTGATGATACTCGCAGCTTGCTGGGTGAGCAGGGAAGCATCACCTGGGCCGAGACCGAGTAGGGTTATTTTTGGTGCCATATGACCTCTATTAAATAAAAAAGTAATGCGTAAAACGAGAGCCCAGGAGCCACGTTTTTACGCATTACGGTGGGTTCAAAAATATTAACGCTTGGTGTAGGTAGGTGCCTTGCGGGCGCGCTTCAGACCGGGTTTCTTGCGTTCCTTGACGCGCGCGTCGCGGGTTAGGAACCCCCCCTTGCGCAGGACGGAGCGTGCATCCGGTTTCATCAGAAGCAGGGCACGTGCCACGCCCATCATAACGGCATCCGTCTGACCGGTGGTACCACCGCCATTGACCACGGCAGTGATATCCAGGGTGCTGCGGGTTTCACCAACTGCCGCGAGGGGTGCGACGATGGTTTCTACATCACCCGTCCGGCCAAAATAGTCTTCCAGAGTCTTCTGGTTGACGGTGAATACCCCGGTGCCACTGGCAATCCGTACCCGGGCTGTGCTTTCCTTGCGACGACCAATTCCTTCATAATACTGAGCTGCCATACTTACTCCTCTATACCAACTTTCGCCTTACACCAGCGGTTTTGGATTCTGTGAAGCATGCGGGTGTTCGGGACCAGCATACACCTTCATCTTCTTGATCAACGAGCGACCATACTTGTTATGCGGGAGCATACCCCATACGGCGCTGCGGATGACACGGTCAGGATGCCTCTCCAGCTGCTGACGCAAGCTGACGCTCTTGATGCCGCTCGGATAGCCACTGTGATGATAGTACATCTTATCTTCCATTTTATTACCGGTGGCTTTGATCGCCTCGGCGTTGATCACTACGACAAAATCGCCAGTTTCAACGCCTGGTGTATACATGGGTTTATTCTTTCCCAGCAAGACGCTGGCAATGTGGCTGGCGAGACGCCCAAGATACTGATCCTTGGCGTCAAACAGGACCCACTCGTTGTTTAATTCACTCTTTTTAGGGACGTAAGTTTTTTGCACGTCATCCTTCTCCAAATTTTTGACAGAAACTTCTCTCTACAGAAGCGTCTGCCAACAGATTCTTGTTCAATTGTTATCCTCAGCCATCCGCAGCGCCTCAGGCGGATAACTTACTTCTGCCAGGATCAATCCCTGGGCGGGTGCCAGACCATGAACCAGGCGGCTGGTCGGATCTCGGACTTGTCTGGCATCGAACCTGACGTCCGCACCCCGATCCAGGGCATTCTGCAGGTCGCGTATGGCGAGTTTTCCCTGGGCAATCATCACCTGCATGTAGACGATGCGCCGCACCATGTGATAAAGGAAGGCCTGGGCAGTAATCTCGAAAACGAGGTAAGGAGATTCCTGCGTCCAATCTGCCTGGAGTACAACCCGAGTGTTGCTACCACCCTTCTGCGGTGAGCTGCCAAAGGCGCCAAAATCATGCTTTCCGACCAGCGGTTGGGCGGCTTCCCGCAAGCTGTCGAGCTCCACCGCAGGCCAAACGCGCCAGGCATACGGTTCAAGCAATGGCTGGCGTACCGACTGGCAGTACAACCGGTAAAAATACTTGCGCCAGCTGGCGTCATAGCGGGGGTGGAAGGAGGAACAAACCTGTCTCACCTCCCTGGCAACCACGTCGGACGGCAGGAGAGCATTGAGCGCAGTCTGGAGATCTTGAGCAGAATGACCCCAGTCCAGCTCGAAGGCAATCACCTGACCAAGGGCATGTACACCCGTATCGGTGCGCCCGGCTGCCAGGATGGATTTTCCATCCCAGCCCACCTTGCGCAGAGCACCTTCAACTACGGTTTGTACACTGCGAGCATTTGCCTGCCGTTGAAAGCCCTTGTAATGCGAGCCGTCATAAGCGAGGATAACTTGGTAACGTTCCATTGATGGCTGACAATTTTCTGTCTTGAGCGAGGTTCTTCGCCTAGCTCGTGCCATTGGCTATATATCGACTATTCTTCAATCAGCTCGATCAGCACCATTTCGGCGTTATCACCCAGGCGGGGACCCAGCTTATGAATGCGGGTGTATCCACCAAGGCGATCAGCATAGCGAGGTGCGATGTCATCAAATAACTTAACCACCGCTTTGGGATTGCCCAAGCGGGCAGCAGCTAACCGGCGGGCATGCACCATGCGGTCATCGCCTTCCTTTATGCCGTGCTTCGCCAAGGTAATCAGGCGCTCGGTCTGACCACGGATGGCGAGGGCTTTCGCCTGAGTGGTTTCAATGCGCTCGTGCTCGAACAACTGCGCAATCAAAGTGCGGCGAAGGGCAGCACGTACATCCTTTTTACGGCCTAGTTTTTTTCCTGCTATCTGGTGTCGCATATCCAATTACTCCACTTCGTCTTCTTTTTGATCGCGGAGGTAGCCCTTCTCACGCATCTTCTGGCGCAGCTCATCCAGGCTTTTCTCACCGAAATTCCGGATGGACATGACGGCTTCCTCACCCTTATCGAGCAGCTCTAGCACTTCTCCAACTGTGGTGATGCCGGTGCGCTTGAGCGAGTTGAACACACGCACCGAAAGGTCTAGATTTTCGATCGGTGTTTCAATCATCTCGCTGGTGAGGTGGTCCTCTTCGCTAGCCTCTTCGGTGAGCGATGCCAGGGTTTCCTCGCTAATGCCCGCCAGGTGGCGCAGGTGATCGATTAGGATCTTGGCCGAGGTGCTCAAGGCAAGTTCCGGAGTGACTGTACCATCCGTCCAAATCTCAAGGATCAGTTTATCGTAGTTTGTGCTTTGCCCCACACGGGCAGAGCTGACTTCCCAATTCACCCGCCGGATTGGGCTGTAGATTGCATCAACCGGCAGCTCACCAATGGGCAGGCGTCCCGTGCGATCATCCGCCGGAGAGTAACCCCGGCCGCGTTCGACGGTCATATCAATTTCCAGATTGGCTTTCGGATCATCCACCGTGAACAAGTATAGCTCAGGGTTTACGACCTCAACATCCGGATTGGCCGATATATCGGCAGCGGTAACCGTACCATCTCCCTGGACTGCCAGGTGCAGATGAGCGGTG
>JBGOYO010000101.1:0-8589 GCA_041479715.1 Anaerolineae bacterium | reverse complement strand
CTCAACGGTCTGATGTTTCGTCTACAGAACGGTGTTCCTGATACTCAAACGATAATCAGAACCTTTCTGCCATTCCTGCTTAACCCTGTGATCATATTTCTCGGATTCGCCACCATATCGGTGCTTGTCCCCATTATAGAAGAGTCATTCAAACCCCTTGGTCTCTGGTTCATGGTCGGACAAAAAATCACCCCTGCCCAGGGGTTCGGCTTTGGCGTCTTGAGTGGAGCAGCATTTGGTCTTTTTGAAAACCTTGGGAATACGAGCAACAGTGGAACAGATTGGGCGCTTCTAGCAGGCTCACGCGTCAGCACCCTGCTTTTGCACAGTTTCACCGCCGGGTTGATCGGCTGGGCTCTGGCTTCCGCCTGGACCCAGCGACGTTTCCTTCGCCTTGCGGTGAGCTTTACCATAGCCATTCTCATTCATGGTACATGGAATGGATTAGCAGTCTTGAGTGCCGCTGGCTCGCTGGAAGGGGTGACCTCTGTGCCCTTGCCTGCTGGTCTCCAGCAAATTGGAACACTCGCCACGGTGGGTATTTTCGCCTTGGGTCTACTCGTCCTGGTTCTATTCTTTGCTTTCAACTCGGTCTTACGCCACAGCATACCTGCCCCACTCCCCCCTGAGTCAAACAGCATGCAGCCTTCCATTGTTCTCGCTGGTCCATCCCAGCCATTCCAATCCTTGGAATCCTCTGCACTACCATCAGACGCCAGCGATTCCACATCATTACCCACTGACAATCCCTCACCTTCCGAAGCAGACCCGCAGCACCTTCCGCCGGGGGAAGAATCTACACACACCACGGAAACCATTGAATGAATATCATCCAACACTTTATTGAAATCGTCCTCCATCTCGATAAGTATCTCGGTCAGATAATAACGGATTACGGCACCTTGACCTACCTGTTCCTGTTCTTCGTGATCTTCATGGAAACAGGCTTCGTGATCACACCATTCCTGCCCGGCGATTCGCTGATTTTCGCCGCTGGTACATTGGCCGGTTTAGGATACCTCAATATAGGGTTGTTGTATCTGGTGCTTTGTGCAGCGGCTATCCTGGGCGATACCGTCAACTATTGGATCGGTCATTATATCGGACCGCGCGCCTTCAGCGGCAATATCCGCTTCCTGAAAAAAGAATATATCGACCGGACGCATGAATTTTACGAAAAACATGGCGGAAAGACGATCATCATAGCCCGATTTATCCCCATCATCCGCACCTTTGCTCCTTTCGTGGCTGGTGTGGGAGCGATGACTTATCCTAAATTCATTGTCTACAACATCATCGGCGGGATGGCCTGGGTGGCGCTATTCCTCTTCGGTGGGTACTTTTTTGGCAACCTGCCATTCGTCCAGAATAATTTCAGCTTTGTCTTGCTGGCCATCATCATCATCTCCCTCTCACCGGCGGTCATCGAGATTATTAGGAACCGGCAGGAGAGCCGCAAGCAGACCCCACCCCCTGCCAACGTGCCATAGCATTCCAGCTTCTGGTTGAGGTAAAATCGGAGCCATGGATCAGCCATCTGTGGAATCCTACCTATCAAAATTAAATCTGCCCGCTGTCCGTTATTTCAAGAGCATTGGCTCGACCAATGACGAGGCCTGGGATTGGGTCGATTCCGCTGCCCCACACACAGCTCTCGTCGTTGCCGAGGAACAGACCGCTGGTCGAGGCCGATTTCAGCGCCACTGGATCACCGCCCGGAGAAGCGGACTGGCAATCAGCCTGATCTTGCGCTCGCCCCCTTTGGATCCACTCCAGGTTCACTTCCTGACGGGTTTGGGTGCCCTGGCAGTCAGCCAGGCGCTAAAGGTGAAATTTGGTCTGGCTGCACAAATTAAATGGCCCAACGACGTCCTACTCAACCAGCGTAAGGCAGCCGGCGTGCTGGTTGAATCTCGCTGGGATGGTGAGGATTTGAACGCCGCGGTTATCGGGATTGGCATTAACATTGCACCTGAGTCAGTCAATCCCGTAAATCTTTCTCCTGCAGGTTTGAATTTCCCTGCCACCTGCGTTGAAGATGAATTAGGCCATCCGGTGGACCATTTGGAGCTGCTGCGTGCCATACTTGAACAATGTATTTCCTGGCTTCCTCGCCTTGCTTCACCCGAATTCATCCACGCCTGGGAAGACAGCCTGGCATATAAAGACCATTGGGTGGAGCTTAGCCTGGATTATCCCGAACAATCCGCCCATCAGGCAGCCGCTTCACACCCCGCCTACACAGGCAAATTGGTTGGTCTAACCATGGATGGCTCGCTAAAATTACTTACTAAATCGGGTGATTTGGTAACAGCCCAGGTTGGTGAGCTTCATTTGAGGCTCTCCCCGCCTGATCCCTCTACCGATGTGCCTGATTAATGGAGGCAGATGCAATGTTTGAAGATTTTCGCAAACAGATCGACGAAAGCTCATTCTCCGATGACGATCAATCCGCAGCGGATGGGCCGAAAACAAAGCTTCAGGACACGGTTTATTTCCTCGGTATGTCACCCGTCCAGCGTTTCATCCTGGCTAGCATGGTGCTGGTCATTGCTATTTTGCTGGGGGTCCTATTCTTGTTAGTCACCTCAAGGATCGTTCCTCCATCCTTGATGTGACTCACTTACAGGCGATGCACCAATTTCCCTCAACCACGCTTAGGGCTAATTCCAAGCTTCAATCGCCTTCCTTCACCCCTGCCCGTAGCAGCTCTGCTGTAGAGATCCTCGCTAGAGAGGCCACATAATCCTCCCCTTCCAGCAAGATCAACAGGTCGCATTTGGTTGTCCGCCCACCGCGTTTCACATCCTTAACCCGCGTCCGCAGAACAACTCCACCGGCTGAAATGATCGTCAACTCATCCGCAGGCTGCACCACACGCGCTGCGGCGATAACTCCTAGTTCCTTCAAGCTCTTCGGGTCGATCGTTTGCACTCCACCGGTCGCGCGCCCTTTAGGAGGATAATCAATCAGGCTGGTCCGTTTGCCGCTGCCACCTGTAGTGATTACCAAAAGTTCTCCGCCCTCCTCCACCACTTCCATGCTGGCTACGTGGTCTCCTTGTGATAGGCCGATCCCTTTCACACCGCCGGCTGTCCGTCCCATCGCCCGCACAGATGCCTCAGCAAAACGCAACGCCTGCCCATTCTCCGTCACCAAGATGATCTCGTTCTCACCATCGGTCAGCCTGGCCCAACCTAACTCGTCCTCCTCTTCGAGGCCGATGGCGATCAACCCGGAGGGTCGCACCGCGCTGAACTCAGCCAGCTCCACCCGCTTCACCTTGCCGTTACGGGTGGCCATAGTGCAATATTCAGCGGCCACAAAGTCGGGCACTGCGACGGCCGCCGTGATCGTTTCTCCGGCGCTCATCGAAAGCACATTTACGATCGGGATGCCTCGGGCAGTCCGGTCGGCATCCGGGATTTGATGGGCTTTTTCCGAATACACCTTTCCTTTATCTGAAAAGAAAAGGATGGTATCCAGGGTGCGCGCCGGGAAGAGGAACATCACCTCATCTTCCTGCTTGGTGGCATGGCCGGCAACTCCCCTTCCACCGCGTTGCTGCAGCCTGAAGCTTTTGGCTGCCACGCGCTTCACGTATCCGCGTTGGGTGATGCTGATCAGCACCGCTTCATCCACCACCAGGTCTTCTTCTCTGAAATCTTCCTTGGCCTCGTGGGCAATCCGTGTGCGCCGTGGGTCGGCATATTTCTTGGACAGCTCCGCCAGGTCGGTTTTGATCAAATCCAGCACCTTACTTGGGCTGGCGAGCAGGTCTTCCAGAAAGGCGATCCGTTCCAGGGTCTGGCGTTGCTCGTCTTCGATCTTCTGGCGTTCCAGGGCTGCCAGACGGCGTAACTGCAGGTCCAATATAGCCTGCGCCTGTAGCTCGCTCAGCTTGAAGCGATCCATGAGACGTTGTTTGGCTGCATCCGCATCGGGGCTTTGGCGGATGGTCTGGATCACCTCGTCCAGGTTAGCCAGCGCAATCAACAGTCCCTCCAGGATGTGTGCCCGCGCACGTGCTTTGTTCAGCTCGAAGCGCGATCTACGCACGATCACATCCTGCCGGTGATCAATATATACCTGTAGCATCCGTTTGAGTGAGAGCAGCCTGGGTTCACCCTCCACCAGCGCCAGCATCTGCACACCGAAGGTAGACTGCAACGGGGTGTACTTATACAGCTGGTTTAATACCTTCATTGGTTGTGCGCCCCGCCGCAGCTCGATGATAACGCTCATTCCGCGTCGGTCAGACTCATCCCGCAGGTCCGAGATATCGCTTAGCTTACCCTCACGCGCCAGCTCGGCAATCCGTTCGAGCAGGCTGGACTTATTCAGCAAGTAGGGGATCTCGGTGATCACGATCCTCTGTCTGCCTCCGTTCATATCTTCAATGTGCGCCTGCCCTCTCAGCACGATCCTCCCCCGACCGGTGCTATATGCCTGCAGGATGCCCTCGCTGCCGACGATCACCCCCCCGGTCGGGAAATCCGGACCGGGCACCAGATTGAGCAGCTCATCGTTGGTGATCTCGTCGATCCGCTCGTTGTTGTCAATCAAATATGAAATTGCGGCTACAAGCTCGCTCAGGTTGTGCGGAGGGATATTGGTCGCCATACCCACCGCAATGCCTGATGAGCCATTGAGTAACAGGTTGGGCAGCCTTGCCGGAAGCACACTCGGCTCCTTGAGCGTCGCGTCAAAATTATCGATGAAATCGACCGTGTCTTGCTCGATATCTGCCAGCATCTCTTCAGCCATCCGTGATAGCCGTGCCTCGGTATAACGCATCGCTGCGGGTGCATCGCCGTCTACTGAGCCAAAGTTGCCCTGCCCATCGATCAGCAGGTAGCGCATGGAAAAATCCTGCGCCATGCGAGCCATCGATTCGTAAACCGCCGCATCCCCATGCGGGTGATATTTCCCCAAAACTTCCCCGACGATGCGGGCAGATTTTTTATAAGCTGTGCCAGCATTGATCCCCATATCATGCATGGCGTACAGGATGCGCCGGTGTACCGGTTTCAACCCATCGCGTGCATCCGGCAGCGCCCGTGCGACGATCACGCTCATGGCATAATCCAGGTACGCCGCCCTCATCTGCTGGTCTATATCCACTTGCTCAATGTTTCCGATTTCCATCACAACCTCATTCCATCAACCCGACTTGAATGATCACTCCGCAGCCACTGAATTTTGCACAAGCCATTTGTTAGCTTTGGATTGTATATTGTTTGTCTCACCTAATAACAAAAAAGATGTGTCCGCCGCAAGGCGCACACATCTGAATTATAAACCAATAAACTCTTCTGGCTACCAGCCTAGATAGCGGTCGATAGAAGCCGCAGCCTTGCGTCCTGCTACCATGGCGGTCACCACCAGGTGTGGCCCGGTGACCATATCGCCTCCGCCGAATATCCCCCTGCGGTGAGTGGCGCCCGTATTTTCGTCCGTCATCAGCAAGCCGGAATTATGCGTCTGTATCCCGGGGGTGGTCTCCCCGATCATTGGGTCTGGCTTGTATCCAATCGCCATAACTGCCGTGTCTGCTTCGATGATGAAATCTGAACCTTCGACCTTCGAAAACGTGCGCCGTCCGTTTTCATCCGGTTCCCCCAGCTGGGTGCGCACGCACTCAATCTGCGCCAGGCGCCCATTCGCCCCGGCGATAAAGCGCACCGGTTGGGTCAGGAAGTGATATTTCGCTCCCTCCTCGACCGCCATTTTGCGGTCTTTACAACAGCCCGGCATTTCGGCTTCGCCGCGCCGGTACAGGCAAGTCACTTCCTCGGCATTCATGCGCAGAGCAGTACGCAGGCAGTCAGACGAGGTGTCGCCCCCACCTATCACCACCACTTTCTTGCCCACCTCGGGCCGCGAACACATCTCGTGGGGCAGCAAATCCATGTCCACATTGGCGCGGATAAGGAAATCTGTCGCCTTGTATGTCCCAGGCAGGTTTTCACCCGGGATGTTCATGCTTGCATCCACACTCGTGCCCACCCCTAAAAATACGGCGTTATAACCGCCAGTAAATAGCTTATCCACAGTGATTTTCGGTCCAATATAGGTATTGCACACGAACGTCACTCCGGCTTTCAACAGGTCATCCCAGATATCGAAGACCACTTTCTTGGGCAGCTTAAAATTCGGGATACCGTAGATCAGCAGGCCTCCTGGTGCCGGTCGCGCATCGAATATCGTCACCCAATGACCACAGCCCACCAGCTGCTTGGCACATGCCAGTCCCGCCGGTCCCGCACCAATGATTGCCACCTTTTTGCCGGTAAATTTACCCACCTGTAACGTGACGCCTACTTTGCGCCGTTCGTAATGGGTGGCGAAAGCTTCCAGGACGCCCGTTGGGACGGGTACATCCCCTTTCTTGCCGCGCACACACGCGCCTTCACACAGCTTTTCCTGAGGGCAGATCCGTCCGCACACCTCGGGCAGACTGCTGGTTTCCCGATATACGCTGGCAGCCTGCAGGAATTCACCTTGTTCGATAAGCCACATGGCGTAGGAGATGTCATTCTTTGCCGGACAGGCTTTCTGGCAGGGAGCCATGTCGGGGCAGTGGATACAGCGGCTGGCCTCATATCTCGCCCATTCCTCATTAATGCGAATGATGGCTTCATCCCAATCCTTCACCCGTTCTGCTGCCGGCCGCGTGGGTAGCCCGCGCGAAGGGAGCGCCATACGTGCTCTACGGTCTACACTCGAAAAATCCCTTGGGATATCCATAAAATTCAATCCTCGGAAATTAATTCAATCTTGCTTCTCCTCATTGGAGAACGTTCCGGAGAGAATACTGAGAAGGAATGAGCTTAAATCAACCTAAATACGCATCGATGGTATAGCCAGCTTTTCGCCCCGCGACCACCGCTGTCACTACTGTATCGGGACCAGTTACCACATCACCGCCAGTAAACACGCCAAATCGGCTGGTTGCCCCGGTTTCGCGGTCAGCAATGATCATGCCCCATTTTTGTGTTTTTAAACCCGGTGTTGTCGCAGTAATGATCGGATCGGGGTAATATCCCATGGCGATGATCGCCGTGTCCGCATCAATGATGATATTGGAGCCATCAATCGCGGCTGGATGACGCTGACCGACTTCGTCGGGTTCCCCGACCGCGATTTTCACGCAGTCGATCCAGGCCAAATCACCATCCGGTCCAGGGATAAGCCTGACGGGTTGAGTCAGGTACTGAAAATTTGCCCCTTCCTCAATCGCCAGCATCCTGTCTCTGGCTCTTCCCGGGATTTCATGCTCCGTATATCGGTACAGGCAGGTCACTTCTTCCGCACCCAGGCGTAAGGCGGTACGGGCACAGTCGGTGGCTGGGTCTCCACCGCCTATCACCACCACTCTCCTCCCCACTTCAGGGTTGATGCGCATTCGCGGGGGCAGGTGGCTTTTATCGGCATTCGCCCTGATTAAGAATTCAGTCGCTTTGTATACGCCCGGCAAGTTCTCACCGGGAATCTCGAGCGGAGCATCAATACCACTTCCTACTCCCAGGAATACAGCTTCATATCCCTCGCTGAATAGGTCATTCACCGTTTTCTTTTTCTTGCCGATGTAGGTATTGCCCACAAAAGTCACCCCGGCTTGTTTTAAATTATCCCAAATATCTGAGAGCAGGGTGTGGGGTAGCTTAAAATTGGGGAACCCGTAGGTCAGCGCACCACCGGGATATGAGCGCGTATCATATATCGTAACCCAGTGACCCATCCGCACCAGGATATCAGCACATGCTAACCCGGACGGACCGGCGCCCACAATCGCTACTTTCCGCCCGGTTAGTGCACCAGGTTGAACGGACACTCCTTTTTCTTTACGCTCGTACTCACAGGCAAACGACTCGAGCACACCCACCAGCACCGGCTCGCCGACGCGGTTTAGTACACATGCCCCCTCGCACAGTTTTTCCTGGGGGCACACCCGCCCGCAAATTTCAGGCAAGAAGTTGGTTTTTCGAAATACGCTGGCAGCTTCGAGGAAATTACCTTGCTCGATCAAATATAGTCCGTTCGAGATGTCACTTCCCGACGGGCAGGCTCGCCGGCATGGTGCTATCTCGTTACAGTGGATACAACGCGAAGCTTCATATTTTGCCCACTCCTCGCACAGGGGGGCACGAGCTTCGTGAAAATCCTTTACGCGTTCGTCCGCTGGCCTGGTTGGTAAGCCACGGGAGGGCAAATGGATACGGGCTTTACGGTCAATCGATGAGAAAACCGTCTGTGAATCCGTTTGTACCCTCACTTGCTTTTTAAATAACGGTCGATCGCTGCAGCCGACCTGCGCCCGGCAACCATTGCTGTCACCACCAGGTCTGGACCGGTAACATCATCTCCACCAGCAAACACACCCGGGCGCGACGTCGCACCTGTTTCATTATCGGCGACGATCAGCCCATATTTCTGGGTTTTAAGCTCCGGGGTGGTATCTCCGATAATTGGGTTCGGCCAGTACCCCAGGGCCAATACTGCGGTATCAGCTTCGACGGTGAAGTTGGACCCCTCGATTGGGACGGGTTTGCGGCGACCCTTCGCATCCGGTTCCCCCAGCTCCAT
>JBGOYO010000100.1:0-8624 GCA_041479715.1 Anaerolineae bacterium | reverse complement strand
GCTCAAAAAGCAGTCTTGGCACTGACCATGAAGTAATGAGGAGAACCATGGACCAAAACAGACAGAAAATCGCAGTGGTTGCAATCGGTGGTAATTCACTGATCAAAGATCAGGAGCATAAAACTGTTGAAGATCAATACCTGGCTGCTAAAGAATCGACCTACCACATTGCGGATATGATCGAAGCAGGTTGGGATGTGGCGATCGGGCACGGGAATGGACCACAGGTTGGTTTTATCTTGCGACGCTCTGAAATTGCGGCAAGAGTGGAAGGTATGCATGAAATCCCACTGGATGTATGTGGAGCCGATAGCCAGGGAGCGATCGGTTACGCTCTACAACAAACCCTGCAGAATGAATTATTCAAGCGAGGCATTAAGAAAAACGTGGCGACAGTCATCACTCAGGTGCTGGTCGATCGGAATGACAAGGCTTTCGAACACCCATCCAAGCCAATCGGCGGCTTTATGGATGCACCCGAAGCCAAACGGCGCGCCAGTGATATGGGGTGGTCGGTGGTGGAGGACGCGGGAAGGGGTTGGCGCAGAGTGGTTGCTTCACCGATGCCTAAGGAGGTTGTGGAGCTCGACACAGTGCGGGCATTGCTGAATGCTGGTGTGGTGGTCATCACTGTCGGGGGAGGCGGTATCCCGGTGATCGACTCGGGAGATGGTGCGTATAAAGGTGTGGCGGCAGTCATCGATAAGGATTATGCCAGCAGCCTGTTAGCCCGGGTGATCAGCGCAGATTTATTTTTGATATCCACGGCAGTGGAGAAGGTGGCGATTAACTTCGGAAAAGTGAACGAAAAATGGCTGGACCAAATGACACTTGCCGAGGCGAGGCAATACCTGGCGGAAGGGACTCATTTTGCTAAGGGTTCTATGGCCCCGAAGATCCAAGCTATCATCTGGTACCTTGAAGGGGGCGGAAAAAAAGCCCTGATCACGAGCCCCGAAAATATTGGACGCGCTTTACGCGGAGAAACAGGCACCTGGATTGTGCCGTAAGTAACGATAGTAGTGTAAAATTAGTGCTTAGCTAAAACCGATGCGAGATTCGCATTTGAATTGACACTTCTCGAAGGAGGTAGTGAATTTTAAAAAAACTTTCCCACTATGTTACCCATCACATCAATTTTATATTTTCTATTCGATTAACAGGAGAAATCACCTATGTCTAAAAACAAGTTAATGATTATCGTCTCAGCGATGATCGCGTTTGTAATGATAGTCTCTGGATGTGCAACAGCTACTACTGTCGCTCCAGCTAATACTGTCGCTCCAGTTACCACGACTGCGCCAACTCAAGCCCAAACCAACCTGACCTTTGGAATGATCCTGGTTGGACCATATAACGATAGTGGATGGAGCCAGGCGACATATGAGGGTGGTCAATATGTTGAGCAAAAAATGCCTGGCGCAAAGTTGATCTATATTGACCTTGCTTTCACTCAAAAAACTACTCCAGCCCAGCAAGCTGAACAATTGCTCAGCCAGGGTGCAATGGTAATCATCTTTAACTCAGATAGCTTTATGGATGATTCCAACACCTTTGCTGCGGCACATCCAACTATCCCGACCATTATGCTTTCTGGCGATCAAAATTGGGCCGAAGGTCAAAATTACAAGAACATTCCCAATATGATCGATATCATGGGTAAAATGGAATATATGAAGCAAATCGCCGGATGTGCAGCTGCGCTGACGACAAAGACGGGAAAAATTGGTTTTTTGGGTCCGCTAATTAACTCAGAAACCCGCCGTCTGGCCGATTCAGCATTCCTGGGAGCAAAATACTGCTGGACACAGGTGCTGAAGAAAAATGCCAGTGACCTGACCTTCAGCGTGACTTGGATTGGAAACTGGTTCAACATCCCTGGACAGACTCTTGACCCGACCCAGGTTGCAGATGATTTCTATAACAATGGTTTTGACGTGGTCATCTCAGGAATTGACACTACCGAAGCTCTGGTCGAGGCCAAGAAAATGACTGATGCAGGCAAGACGGTATTTGCTATTCCTTATGACTTTCACAATGCCTGCAGTCAAGCTGCAAGTGTGTGCCTGGGTGTGCCTTATTTCAACTGGGGCCCTGCTTTGCTAAAGAATATGCAGGATATTGCCGCTGGCACCTGGAAGCCACACTTTGAGTGGAACGGACCCGATTGGGCAAACTTCAATAGCCCCGATAGCGGCGCAGTTGGTTTTAATGTCGGCCAGGCACTAAGTGCTGACAACAACACCCAACTTCAAAAATTCATTTCCGACCTAGCAGGTGGCTTGAACCTTTGGACCGGACCGCTCAACCTACAGGATGGGACGGTCTATCTGAAAGACGGCGAGGTCGCAACAGATCAGCAGATTTGGTATGCGCCTCAACTATTAGAAGGTATGTTAGGTAAAAGTAATTAATCCTGAGAAGTTATGGGGGAAGCCGTATGGCTTCCCCCTATTCCTAATAATTAATGAAAGTTGAACTGCGAGACGTCCATAAGACGTTTGGTACGGTCTATGCCCTTAAAGGGCTAAGCCTGACTTTTCATTCTGGGAAAATCCAGGGGATCCTTGGGGAAAATGGTGCTGGGAAAAGCACCCTGATGAAAATCCTGTCTGGATTTTACCAGGCCGATTCAGGCGAAATCTACCTTGACGAGAACCGGGCAGTCATCCTTTCTCCTGCAGACGCAATTGTGCATGGGATCGGCATGCTGCACCAGGACCCATTGGATTTCCCACCCATGCAGGTGCTCAATAATTTTCTCATTGGCGCCAAAGGTAGAATTTTCCCTGATCGAAGCCAGGCAAAACAAAAATTCCTGACCCTGTGCAAGGAATTCGATTTCGATATAGATCCGGATAATTATGTAGATTCTTTAACTGTTGGTGAACGCCAGCAGCTTGAAATATTAAGATTGCTGTGGTTGGGTGCGGAAGTCCTAATCCTAGACGAACCCACAACGGGGATCAGTACTCCACAAAAGAAGAAGCTTTTCGCTACGCTGCGGAAATTAGCGGATGATGGCAAAACCATCATTTTCGTCTCTCATAAACTTGAAGATGTTGGCGATCTATGCCATCGAGTCGCGGTACTACGCGACGGGGAGCTCGTTGGCGAGATGGAAGCTCCGTTCAATACTGAAAAACTGATCCCTCTCATGTTTGGAAAGATGGTGAACATTACCCAACGCCAACATCTCACTCCCGGAGATCCCGTTCTGGAGATGAGCGATATCAACCTGGAGGATTATCGCTTAAAGATGAAGGGGATCAATGTCAAGGTGTGTAAGGGTGAGGTAATCGGCCTGGCGGGGATGGAAGGGAGTGGGCAGACACTTTTCTTGCGAGCCTGCGCTGGCCTGGTACACCCGGTTGGAGGTGAGCTGCTTGTCCAAAATGAATCGATGATCGGGAAACCCTACCGTGATTTCCTACAAAAAGGCGTGTCATACCTGCCTGCTGCCAGGATGGAAGAAGGATTAATCCCGGGACTGACCCTAAGTGAGCACTTCTCACTCGTGGATGGCAACCAATCCCTTTTCATTGACCAGAAGCAAGCGCTCAAAATCAGCAACGAACGGATCATCGTATATAACATTCGGGGTAGTCATTCAACCAAGGTGGAAATGCTATCTGGCGGTAATCAGCAACGTGCATTATTGGCGTTGCTGAAGGAACCACTTAATTTAATCTTATTGGAACACCCAACGAGGGGATTGGATGTTGAATCCAGCATTTATATCTGGAGTAAGCTGATAATGCGTTGTTCAGCAGGAACTGCCATTATTTTTATATCTTCTGACCTGGAGGAAATATTAACTTATAGTGACCGTATTTTGGTTTTCTATAGCGGCCAAATTTCAAAGCCTTTGAATGCAGTTTCTACATCGGTCGAAGATCTAGGCGAGCTGATCGGAGGAAATAACTGGGATAGGAATTTTTCCGGCTAGAAGTCTATGGAAGACAAAAATAATCATTCGCGCTGGACCAATATCGGGGTTCAATTCATCGGGATCATTGCAGCCCTGGTATTTACCACAATCCTCCTGTTCTTAACCGGCGTACCACCTTTACAAGCATTCAACCAATTGTTCATCGGCATTTTTGGGTCGGTAAACAATATCTCCAACGTGTTGGTATCCTGGATGCCATTGTTGATCGTGACTGCAGGGCTCCTGGTTACCTTTGCAGCAGGATTATGGAATATTGGCATCGAGGGTCAGATCATTATGGGGGCTATATTTTCCACATGGGTACTGAGGCTGTTGCAGCACAGCTCAGTGCCTGGCGGGATCATTATTGTGCTGGGCATCCTGGCGGGCATATTTGGTGGTGCCCTATGGGCCCTCCTGGTAGGGTTGCTCAAGACTTTCGGCGGAGTTAATGAAATTTTCGGCGGGCTAGGCTTCAATTTTATAGCAAACACTATGATCCTCTGGCTGATCTATGGTCCGTGGAGGCGGCCGGGGGTGGCCTCATTAAGCGGAACGGAAGCATTTCCCAGCCGATTATCGCTGCCCACACTGCCTAATTTACTTATTAGCCCCTGGTCGCTTATCCTGGGTGCAATCAGCATTATTATCATTTACTTTCTACTAAAAGGCACATACATCGGCTTAAAGTTAAAAGCAATCGGTAAAAATATACGGGCAGCATATACCTTGGGTGTTCCAACCTGGCAGTATTTGCTATTGTCGTTCATTATATGTGGCATGCTTGCTGGTTTAACCGGTGCACTGCAAGTGACAGCTGTTTATCACCGCTTGCTCCCGACCATTTCCAGTGGTTATGGTTACCTTGGTTTATTGGTGGCAATGCTGATCAATTTCCAGGCGATTTGGGTGGCTCCGATCGCGTTATTTTACGCAGCGCTGAACATTGGAAGTATTCAACTCCCCATCACGCTAAAACTGGATTCAAACTTATCAGGAGTTATTCAGGGTACATTGGTTTTGTTTGTCCTCCTGGCAGAAGGATTTCGAGAGAAGTTCACGCGGAAGACATAAAAGGATACTGGTATGGATTTAAGCGTGGTCATAATTGGACTGGCAGGAGTGCTGGTTACAGCTGCCCCGGTGATTTTTGCCGTCATCGGAGAAACCTTCGCCGAACGGTCAGGAGTGATCAACCTTTCTGTTAATGGCTCGATCGTACTGTCGGCGATGGTCGGATTTGCAGTGGCAGTCACCACCCATAGCCTGGTACTCGGATATCTTTCGGGAATGGTCGTTGGGGCCTTTGTGGCTCTAATCATCGCGTTCTCCAGCATCACGCTGCACCAATCCCAGGTTGCGGTCGGTTTTGTATTAACCTATACAACCCTCAGCCTGGCGTATTTCCTGGGCAATCCTTACACCAGCCTACAAGGACCGACCTTACCCCACCTGCCTGTCCCATTTCTAGCCAATATTCCGATCCTTGGACCGCTTCTGTTTGAATCGGATTTGATGACCTATCTCAGCTTTGCGCTGATTGCTATTGCCTGGATCTATATGTTCAAGACCCGTCCTGGACTCGTCCTGCAAGGGATCGGTGAACGCCCCGCAGCAGCGTTTGTTAGAGGAGCGAACGTCAACCGGTTACGATATCTATACACCATGTTGGGCGGGGCTTTGGTTGGGTTGGCTGGACCGATTTACTCCCTGGGAGTTAAGGCAGGCTGGAAAGGCACAATCTCAGGGATTGATGGGATAGGCTGGATTGCGCTTGCCATCACGATTTTTGGTGGTTGGAACCCACTGCGAGCGGCATTTGGAGCTTATTTGTTTGCTCTACTGCAGTGGCTCAGCCTGGTGCTGCAACCATATTTCCCGGCAATCCCCTCGCAGGTGCTTCAGGTGGCCCCCTTCCCATTGATGATCCTGACACTCCTGCTGGTCAATATCAGCGATACTGAGTGGGTGGAGAGGACCCTGGCAAGTATGCCGGAAAGACCGCGTAAGTTTGTGTCACGAATTTTACGCGCCTTGCATACCTCACCACCAGCATCCCTTGGAATCCCATTTAAGAACGAGTAGATAAGCAGCTAGTATGGCAAAATTTCTTGGTTACAAGTGCTCTATATGTCAGCAGGAATACAGTCCGGACGAAATAACTTATACCTGCCCAAAGGACGGCGGAAACCTGGATATCGTCCTGGATATCGCTGAAATTAATAAAGCGAATTCGAACGTCGATTTTGGGAAGGATAAAGAACCTTCATTGTGGCGCTACTTGCCGCTACTCCCGGTTTATGACCCAGGTGGTAAGGACACGCCGATCCGAGCTGCGGGATGGACACCGGTTTACCGTGCTCGCAGCATATCTGAAGAATTAGGGCTGGATGGGTTGTGGATAAAGGATGAGTCTCGCAACCCAACAGCCTCATTTAAGGACCGGGCGAGTGCAGTCGTGATTGCCAGAGGGCGGGAAATCGGCGCGGAGGTGGTTGTGACTGCCTCCACTGGTAATGCTGGGGCTGCACTGGCAGGGATGGCAGCAGCCATCGATCAAAAAGCGGTGATCTTCGCACCTCGGTCTGCACCACCGGCTAAAATTGCACAGTTACTCATTTATGGCGCTACCGTTTACCTGGTAGATGGGTCTTACGATGACGCATTCGATCTTACTATACAAGCATCTATTGAATTCGGCTGGTATTGCCGGAATACCGGATACAATCCATTCACGGCAGAAGGCAAGAAAACCGCTGCCTTTGAAATCTGGGAATGGATGAGCACAACAAAACCAGATATCAAGCGGCCACTATCGGTATTTGTCTCTGTTGGGGATGGGAATATCATATCCGGTTTGCACAAGGGTTTTAAAGACCTTTGTCAACTGGGCTGGATGGAGAGCATTCCACGGATATACGGTGTACAAGCGGAGGGGTCAGCTGCGATTGCGAAAGCGTTCCAAAGCGGAAGCGAAGAGATTATCCCGGTGAAAGCGCAGACCATTGCTGATAGCATTTCGGTTGACCTGCCTCGGGATGGAGTGAGAGCCGTAAGAGCGGCGCGGGAGACGGGCGGAGGATACGTTGTGGTCAGGGACGATGAGATCATCTCAGCGATGGCCAAATTGGGCAAGATCGGGATTTTTGCTGAGCCAGCCGGGGCAACTTCTTTTGCCGGTCTGGTAAAAGCGGTTCAGAACGGGATCATTAGTCCGAACGATCCGGTCCTCGTCATCAACACAGGCAGCGGTTTGAAGGATGTGAGAGCGGCGATGCTAGCGATCAAAGAACCCACCATAATCGAGCCAAGTCTAGAGGCACTTAAGAAAGTGATACACTGAATCTACGGGTCATAATTCGCGTGAAAATTCGTTTGTATAGAAAATACCTTTCCGGAATGTGAGCATATGGAAGATAAAATTGAGTTTTCGATTATCACACCTATATATAATGAAATAGGCAATATACCGGAGTTATATCGGCGCGTGAAAGAAACCATGGAAAAAGCCGCTGAGCCATGGGAACTTCTTATGGTCGATGACGGCTCCACAGATGGCTCCACCGATGAGATCCGTAAAATCGCCGCGTTAGATGAGCATGTAAAACCGGTCATCTTTGCACGCAATTTTGGTCACCAGATTGCCGTAACCGCTGGATTGGATTATTCACAGGGGCAGGCAGTGGTGGTCATCGATTCTGATCTGCAAGACCCACCCGAAGTCATTCTCGACATGATCGCCAAGTGGAAGGAAGGCTATGAAGTGGTATTCGCCCAACGCACTGAGCGTGAGGGAGAAACCTGGTTCAAGCTTTTCACCGCCTCGCTTTTCTACAGGCTGATCTATCGCATTACCGATGTGGAAATACCCATGGATACGGGTGACTTTCGGCTGCTGGACCGAAAAGTTGTGGACGTGATGGTGCAGATGCGAGAGAGGCACCGATTCCTGCGGGGTATGTCATCATGGGTCGGTTTTAAACAGACCGGAGTAACATATAAGCGTGCATCGAGGCATTCCGGGGTAACAAAATACCCGTTTCGAAAGATGCTTAAGTTTGCCAGCGATGCGATCACCAGCTTCTCGTACTTTCCGCTCCAGATGGCCTCCTACCTGGGTTTCCTATCTGCAGGATTGAGCATTATTGCGATACCGGTAGTCATTATCCTTCGCATTATCGGTCTGCATGCATTTATTGGGCAAGCGACGACATTAATTGCGGTTCTATTCCTGGGTGGAGTGCAGCTGATCTCGCTGGGGATCCTGGGTGAATATATCGGCAGACTATATGACGAAGCAAAAGGGCGGCCACTCTATATCGTACGAGAAGCCCCAACCAAAGATAAGTAAGGAGAAAATCCATGAAGATCGATCTGACCATTGACAAAGACCGGCGCAAGCGAGCCATTCAACGGGTGCGGGAGCGAAATATTGTCATCCCAACGTATGCGATGATGAAGGATCCCAGCCGCATCAACGATAAGACCAGGCAAGCGCTCAGCCAGATCGGTTTATGGGACGTAAACCCTACGAATCTGTTCCGCATCACCTGGCATAACAGCCCGATTGCCAAGGGAGGAGGTTTTGGAGGAGTAAATTATCTTGAGCTGCCCCAAGCATTGACCGGAACACCGGCTCGGATCATCGTATTGGTTGGGAAGTGGTTCCCGACTGGGGCACACAAGGTGGGAG
>JBGOYO010000099.1:0-8719 GCA_041479715.1 Anaerolineae bacterium | reverse complement strand
TGCAGTGAAGTTTGTGATGCGCGAAGCCCGGCGAGGTGTTCATTATGAGGGGATTATCCTGGACCCACCAAAATTCGGTCGGGGTCCAAAGGGAGAGGTATGGGAGTTCTTCAAGATGCTTCCGTTTTTACTACAGGAGATCAAACCATTAATGGCGCCCCGACCTGTATTCCTGGTCATTACAGCCTATGCCATCCGAGCCTCAGCCCTCTCTCTCCATTATTTGGTCCAGGAAATGATGCACGGCATTGATGGAACCTTAACCTCCGGAGAGCTTGTGCTCACAGAAAAAAGTGCTGGTAGAATTCTATCCATGGCAATCACTTCGCGCTGGTCTTCTGTATAATCGTTATCAGGGGACCCACTGGAGGCATTAAATGATTTCCATCCTTCATGGAAACGTCATTTCTCAGGAAACCGATGGCATCATCGTTGATGTGAATGGAGTGGGGTTTCACGTGCTGGTGCCTACTCCGCTGCGTGACCGCCTGCAACCCGGAGAGAACATTTATTTATATACGCGCATGATCATCCGTGAAGATGCATGGACCTTGTGCGGATTTGAAACTAAAGAGGGACGGGAAATGTTCGATCTTCTGCACAGCGTCAACGGCATCGGACCCCGACTTGCAATGAGCATTTTATCGACGTTATCCCCAGACACAATTAGGAGGGCCGTGTTCAATGAGCAGGCCGAGGTGTTCAGCCGGGTGCCGGGAATTGGCAGCAAGACTGCTCAAAAAATTGTGCTCCATTTGCAAGATCGTCTGCCATCCACCGAAGGATTAGGACCGCTTTCCAGGATCAGCGAGGTGGATACCGAAGTAATGGCTGCCCTGACTTCCTTAGGCTACAGTCTCGTGGAAGCCCAGGCAGCTTTGCAATATATTCCTCGAGACACTCCCCAGGATGTTGAAACACGTTTACGGATCGCCTTGCAATATTTTTCTACGCCATAATAATCGGATACGAGAAAATATTCATCGGAGATTATTATTCCTTCTGCTCACCTCCTGGGGAGGTTCCTCCGGGGGTCGGTGAGTGTTGAGCGGAGCACGGCTGATGTCGGACTATTGGAAAACTATCATCTTTTCCCAGTAATTGTTACTGTTTAATGAAGGTTTAAGCGTCAGCCATTGAGACGAGATAAGAAAATTGAGCGATTATATGCTATACTTTTCACATTCTCGATAATGATACTGAGCTGTTAGACCGTATCCAATTAAATTAATCAGACATATATCTGATGGTCTTCTCAAATAGGGAATGTACCCCAGAGATATTGTAAGGTCACTGTTGACCAGATTAGGCTTGATGTAAGTGATTTATGGAATTAGAAATTGCAATTCCCAATAATTTTATCCGCCCCGACCCGATTCCGGTCATCAAGGTGAAAGGCACGCATAAGGAAATTGGACGGCAAATCGGAGAAGGCTTTAGGGAGCAAATTAAGCATCACATTGCGGATACGCGTGAGCTGATCAATACCACCTATGAAACCCTAGAGCTGGATTGGGATGGCGCCAAGATGCAAGCGCGGAAATATATCCCATTTGCAGAAGAACGATTTCCGGAATATGTGGATGAAATGTGTGGGTTATCTGAAGGCGCAAATGTTGATTTTGACGATGTTGGGGTGGTAAACGCCCTTGAAGCTGTTACGATCGATGCCCTCCACTTAAGCAAATGCACAAGCGTGGCGATTAGCGAGACGAAGACTGCAGATGGTCACGTCTTGATCGGTCATAACGAAGATTGGATTCCCGAAGATGAGCCGGATGTTTACTTGATTCATGCTGAACCGAACGATGATCCGCCTTTCCTCGCCATGACCTACGGTGCATTATTGCCGAACATCGGTTTCAATGCCTATGGGATTGCCCAATGCTGTGATTCAGTCTATCCCAATGACAGCCGAATAGGCATACCGCGCCTGGTAGTCTCTCGGGCGGTACTGGCCGCCAAAACGCCCAGTGAAGCCATCCGACAAACGCTCATCCCACGTAGGGCAGCGGGATATAACCACCTGCTTGCACATGAAAGCGGCGAAATATACAGCGTCGAAGTGTCTGCCAGGAAGTTTGCCATATTGTATGCTCAAGATGGGTACATGGTGCACACGAACCATTACCTTGATTCCAATATGCAGAATATCGAGTATGAGCCAGATGAGCTTGTCTCCACCCGGGTGCGCTATTTTCGAGCGAATCGGTTATTACGCGAGTCCGATGACCACACCATTAAATCAATTCAGGCGCTCCTCAGAGACCATATTAATTTTCCAAATTCCATCTGTAACCATGCAGAGGATGATATGGACCCCCTTGATCGAGAAAAAACGGTAAATTCTATGGTAATTGATCTCTGCGCACGGGCGATGCATATTGCGTGGGGTAATCCATGCGTTAACCCCTACCATACCTATTATCTTGATGCATAATGCGCAATGATATAATCTTTCCACTGGTCGAAATTAGCGTGCCACGCGCCCCTAGGCGAAAATTACCAGGAGCTAAGATTGGCGTTTAATCCCCTCAATTGGTTATTGGGTTTTTTCTCGCTCGATATCGGCATAGACCTGGGTACCGCAAATACCCTGGTAAATGTGCGCGGGAAGGGAATTGTGATAAATGAGCCTTCCTGGGTTGCGATAGATAAACGGACGCGGATTCCCTTAGCCATTGGTGCTGAAGCCAAGGAGATGATGGGACGAACTCCGCCGAATGTGATTGCGGTCCGTCCTCTCCGGGATGGGGTGATCTCGGAATTCGAGATAACTCAAGCTATGCTCGAATACTTTATCGAGAAAGCTCATCGGCAGAGCATTGTGCCTGTTCCAAGACCACGTGTGGTGGTGGGGATCCCTTCGGGTGCGACTGAAGTTGAGAAGCGGGCGGTTTATGATGCCGCTATGTCTGCGGGCGCACGGGAGGCAGGCTTAATCGAAGAACCAATGGCGGCTGCACTGGGAGCAGGTTTACCGGTTAATGAAATTAGAGGTAGCATGATCGTCGATATTGGTGGTGGAACGTCAGAAGTTGCTGTCATTTCCATGGGAGGAATCGTGATCTCGCGTTCTCTACGCGTGGCAGGGGATGAAATGGATCTGGACATCGTCCAGTATATGCGCAATAAATATAATTTGCTCATCGGTGAACGTATTGCCGAGCAAGCAAAGATTAGCATTGGGTCAGCAGCCCACCTGCCAGAAGAAAAAACCGTCATCATGCGCGGGAGAAACCTGATCACCGGCTTACCGGAAAGTGTGGAAGTCTCGTCAGTAGAAATTCGCGAGGCAATTGCCGTCTCGGTGAACACGATCATTGATACTGTCAAAGATGCCATGGATGAGACCCCACCTGAGATCATCGCAGATTTGATGGAGGTAGGGGTGTGTCTCTCCGGAGGCGGTGGCATGTTGCAAGGGTTGGATCGAAGGTTAAGCGAAGAATTGAAAATTCGTGTCTGGGTTGCTGAAGACCCAATGAGCTGTGTCGCCAGGGGAGCTGGTTCGGTGCTCGAAGATTATGATAACCTGAAACACCTATTAACCAGCCTGGAGCGATCCACCGACGGGCGGTACAGTCCGCTTAGTTCATAATGGAGACAGTCTATTATTTGTAGCACCTGACTCGCCATCCATTAGATAAGTGACCCATCGTTATGAAAATAAATTCCCCACGTTCAATGCAATTATTTGTAATTATATTGTTAGCCTTGGGCATCACCGGTCTAGCGTTGGGTGGCTACCTGACTCCAGTATCGCGGATCTTTCTCGACCCGTTCGTTTCAGCTCAAACCTGGCTGGCGAAGCGCTACCAGGCTGTGCAGAGCTTGATCACACAGCCAGAAGACATCACCAGCTTGCGCCAACGTAATTCTGAGCTAGAAGCAGAGAATTCGAGTTTGCAAGTCCAGATCGTTGAGCTCCAGAATCAAGTCACAGAATCACAACTGCTGTCGACGCTGGTCGACTATGAGCGCAGACATGTAGAAAACAAATACACCGCTGCTTCTGTGATTGCCCGGGATGTGAGCCCCTTCATGCATTATGTAATCATCGATCGGGGATCGGACGACGGGCTCCGGAAGGGAATGCCGGTGATCACGCAACAAGGATTGGTAGGCAGTATAGCAGCTGTAACTGCAGGCGCAGCCCGGGTTCAGCTAATCAATGACCCTGGCTCCAGTATCAATGTAATCCTGCAACAATCTGGTGAAGAAGCCGTCCTGAACGGCCAAATCACTGGCGAGATCGAGCTGGATATGATCAGCCAGAATGCAACCGTACAACCCGGGGACCTGGTGATGACATCAGGCCTGGGTGGAAATTACCCCGCAAATATCGTCGTTGGACAGGTGCTAACAGTGAGAAATGAAACGTCTGCACTTTTTCAAACTGCCAGTGTTCAACCAGCCGTGGATTTCTCACAGCTCGATATCGTGTTGATTATCACCAACTTCCAGCCGGTTGAGATTTCGCCATTAATCCCAACACCAAGCACACCCTAATTAAACCAGCATGAGAAACTTGGTCGGCTTGGTCCTTTTTGGGATTTTAGCCATCATCCAGAGTACAATTGTCAGCAGGATGCCGTTATTGAACGGTACGGCAGACTTGATCCTGTTATTCATCATTGCCTGGGCTCTTCAAGACCGAGTCGATTCGGTCTGGTTGTGGTGCTTGTTTGGTGGAGCCTTCGCCAGTTTTTACTCAGCTCTACCTTTGGGTGTTTATCTCGTAGCCTATTTTATCTGTGCAGGAATCGCAAGATTGCTAAAACGTAGAATTTGGAAAGCACCATTCCTGGCCATGCTGGCCGCAACATTCATATGTACCCTGATTGTGCAGCTGTTATCTCTTGCTGCACGGCTAATTACTGGTGTCAGCATCCCTATAATAAGCTCGTTAAATATGATCATCCTGCCGAGTTTATTATTGAACTTATTACTGGCATTCCCAATATTTACAATCATGCACGATATGGCTGGTTGGCTATATCCGGAAGAGTTAAAGGTATGAAAAGTTCTGGCGCGTTAAAAAACATGGTGGCAACCTGGCGGATTATCATTTTCGGCATCATATTGGTTGCTATATTTTTCGTTTATGTAGGTCGTCTATTTTATTTGCAAGTTCTTCAGTACTCGGATTGGTCGGCAAAAGCAAACGAAAACCGGACGCACGAGCTGAATTTACCCGCTACGCGCGGAATGGTTTATGACCGGAATGGTTTTATCCTGGCTCGCAATATCCCCTCTTTCAATGTGGTGATCACACCAGCATTATTGCCCGATGATGATGGAGAAATCCAGAACATATACCGGGCCATCTCAGATCTGACGGGGATCCCGGTAAATCGCAGTCAAGTATCGACAACCGACCCATACGTCCCATGTATTTCTGACCATGGTATTACCCAAATCGTTAAATATGGAGAAACCACCGCACCATACGAGCCGGTTAAGATTGCCTGCGATGTGAAAGAACAGGTAGCTTTATCGATCCAGGAAAATTCGAAAAACTGGCCTGGCGTGTCGGTCGATGTCGTACCAGTCCGGGATTATCCAACAGGTTCACTGACTGCTTCGATCATTGGATTTCTGGGTCCAATCCCCGCCAGCGAGGAAAATTATTACCGCAGCATGGGTTTCGTCCCAAACCGCGATAAAGTCGGGTATGCCGGCGTAGAGCTGTCTTTCCAGAATTTACTGGCAGGAGTGAATGGTCACAGGGTGGTTGAATGGGATATCGCCGGGCAAATCCTGGATGACCTGGTGCCGCCGAGTCAGCCGACTCCTGGCTCTAGTATCGTGCTGACGATTGATACACGCTTTCAGCAAGCAGTCCAGTCAATACTGACTGATGAGATCAACGATTGGAACCTGCAATTAGGTGAAGAGCGGATGACCAGTGGTGCCGTGATCGCCATGAACCCTCGCACCGGTGAGATCCTCGCTCTGGTCAATTACCCCACGTATGAAAATAATCGCATGGCGCGCGTCATCCCTGCTTATTACTATAACCAGCTCATTTCAGATAAACGCAATCCTTTGTTGAATTTAGCGGTTGGGGCTGAACTACCAGCCGGATCAGTATTTAAGCTGGTTACAGCGACCGGTGGATTGAATGAAGGAATCGTCACACCAGACGAAATTATCAAAACGCCAGGAAAAATCACGGTCACTGAACGCTATTATGCCAATGACCCCGGAAAACCGAGAGATTTTATCGATTGGATCTACAAGTCAAATCCTGATGGCTTTGGTCAGCTGGACTTCGTGCACGCCATCGCCAATTCGAGTAATGTGTACTTTTATAAAGTCGGTGGTGGCTACCAGGATGAAGTCAATCCTGGTTTGGGGATTTGCCGGCTTGGTACTTATGCCCGCGCACTGGGGTATGGGACTCTCGAGGATGGTTATGCCGGTTTGCCCAGTGGATATAAAACACCTGAAATTCAGCTCCCTGATGTGGCTTCAGGGTTAATCCCCGATCCGACCTGGAAACGCATCAATCAAGGCGAAAGCTGGTCTACAGGCGACACCTATATCTCCAGCGTAGGTCAGGGGTATGACCTGGCGTCGCCCTTGCAAGTTTTGATGTCGGCTGCTACCGTCGCAAATGGCGGGAAACTAATGGCTCCTACATTGTTATATGAAGTTTTGGATAGTCAAGGGAACGTTATCCAACCATTCATGCCCCACTTGCGCTGGGATCTTACCGTCGACCCGGTTATTCAAGTCTACCAAGATAATACAATCCGTGGCTGCCAGCCTACGGGTGAAATGAAAACCGTGCAACCGTGGGTTTTTGATCAGATCCGCCAGGGAATGCGTCTGGCTGTATTGGAAGGCACACTAAAGAGCGTGTTCCAAAATGTCAGCATTTCCGCCGCCGGGAAGACAGGTACAGCAGAGTACTGTGATGAATTTGCCAAGGCGAAAAATCTGTGCGAGCCAGGCAATTGGCCGTCTCACGCCTGGACAGTGGCCTTTGCCCCATACGAAAACCCGGAAATCGCTGTGGTGGCATTCGTCTATAACGGGCAGGAAGGATCCACGGTGGCAGGACCCATCGTCCGTAGGGTCTTGGAAGCTTATTTTGAATTAAAGTCAGCCGACACCACAGTATCCCCTTAGTACAAAAACCCTATGTGGCTCGGTGCGATAATCGTACGGATTAGAAACCATTGGAAGAATATTGGAGATCGGGTTTATAAAAGGGTAGATGGCCTGAACAAGAAAATTGGTGCATAAGCAAGAATGAGTCAGACTAACTGGCGTCACTTTGATTTTTGGCTTTTGGGGGCAGTCGCGTTGATGACCATCTTTGGCATCACGATGATTCGCTCGGCTGTAGCCGGCAATATCGAGCTTGAGTCAGCGAACATCGTCCAGCGGCAGTTGATATTTGCCGCCTTGGGATTCGTAGTCATATTCGTCGTCGCTGCCATCGATTACCACCTGTGGGCCTCCATCAGCCGCCCGATGTATATTGTGACCGCCGTCCTGCTGGGTGCACTCACCATTGCCGGGCAGGCATTATACGGGTCAGCCCGCTGGTTTGATACGGGTGTTATCCTGATCCAGCCGTCTGAAATCGCGAAAATTGTGGTGATCCTGGTTTTAGCAGATTTCTTTACCCGGAATATGGACAAGCTGGGTAATATCACCTGGATCGGTCGCAGCCTGTTATACACTTTGGGTATCGTAGTGTGGATCATCCTCCAACCCAACTTGAGCACCTCCCTGGTGATTTTAGCTATCTGGTTCAGCCTGTTATGGGCGAGTGGCTTAAAACTCAAGTACCTGGCGATATTTAGCGGTGTTGCGATCATTGCGCCATTTGTGGCATTTCCCTTTCTCGCCGATTATCAAAAACAGCGGATATTAAATTTCATTATTTCCGACCCAAATGCCACCCAGGGTGAGACGTATAATATCCGGCAGGCATTGATCAGCATTGGTTCAGGCGGGTGGTTGGGTAAAGGTTATAACCAGGGGACGCAGGTCCACCTCAGGTTTCTCAAAGTGCGCTGGTCGGACTATATTTTCTCAGCCACTGCTGAGGAATTTGGTTTTGTCGGCTCTGTGGCAATTATGCTGCTGCTGCTCTTCATTATTTATCGCTGTCTTCGGGTGGCGCGGTTATCCAGAGATACATTCGGGGCGTTGATCGCGTATGGAGTGGCGGTTTTGCTAGCTTTCCAGGGAATGGTAAATATTGGTGTCAACTTGAAACTTTTGCCTGCCACAGGATTACCACTACCCTTTATCAGTTATGGCGGGAGCTCACTGCTCTCGCTGCTGCTCGGGGTTGGATTAGTTGAAAGCGTGATATTGCGCCATAAACCGCTTGAGTTTTAATCATTAACCGGGATTCTTCAATCTAAATACATCGCTGCCAAAGAGTTGGGAGTTACAACATGGATCAACAAAATCCGGTTCGTGTCCGATTTGCCCCTTCACCGACAGGACGAACGCACCTTGGAAGTGGTCGTACCGCGCTATACAATTATCTCCTGGCGCGCCAAACCGGCGGTAAGTTCATATTACGTATCGAGGATACCGACCAAAAGCGCTATGTGCCAGGGGCTGAAAAAGAGTTGATTGACAGCCTGCGTTGGATGGGAATTGATTGGGACGAAGGACCAGGAGTTGGTGGACCAAATGCCCCTTATCACCAATCAGAGCGCCGGGAAATTTATCAAGAACACGC
>JBGOYO010000098.1:0-8735 GCA_041479715.1 Anaerolineae bacterium | reverse complement strand
GGTACCGTCCTGGATTCTGGCGTAATCCCATGCAATAAAGGTGGTGGGGATACCCAGGCACCAAGCGTCCCAGCCGGATTAACCGCAACTGCAGCCAGCGCCACCCAGGTAAATTTGGCGTGGCAGGCATCAACGGATAACTTCGGCGTCACCGGCTACACCATCTATCGCAATGGTGTTGTATTGAACACTGTATCCGGAACAACCCTCAGTTATTCGGATACAACTGCCCAACCCTCCACCACCTACAGCTATACAGTGGATGCATTCGATGCGGCAGGAAACCATTCAGCAAAATCCGTTCCTGCCAGTGTAACCACACCTGGTATTGATACCCAGGCTCCCAGCGTCCCATCTGGCTTGACGGCGACCGCAGCCAGCCCAACCCAGGTGAACATGGCGTGGCAGGCATCAACGGATAACATCGGCGTCGCTGGCTACACCATCTATCGGAATGGTAGTGTTTTGACGACTGTTTCCGGGACTACGCTGACCTATTCAGATGCCACTGCATCCCCATCCACCACCTATTCTTACACGGTGGATGCCTTCGATGCGGCCAGCAACCATTCGGCGCAATCCGCTCCTGCCAGTGTAACCACACCAGGTCAAGATACTCAGGCTCCGAGCATCCCCGCTGGATTAACGGCGAATGCTGTCAGCCCCACAAAGGTGAATCTGACATGGCAGGCATCGACTGACAATGTCGGCGTCACCGGCTACACCATCTATCGCAATGGTGGTGCTTTGACGACTGTTTCCGGGACTACGCTGACCTATTCAGATGTCACCGCATCCCCATCCACAACCTATTCTTACACGGTAGATGCCTTCGATGCAGCCGGCAACCATTCGGCGCAATCAACACCGGCCAGTGTGACTACACCTAGTACAGATACCCAGGCTCCGAGCGTGCCAGCCGGATTGACGGCGACTGCAGCCGGCCCAACCCAGGTGAACCTAACCTGGCAGGCCTCAACCGATAATGTCGGCGTCACCGGCTACACCATTTATCGCAATGGTGCTGTTTTGACGACTGTTTCCGGGACGACACTGACCTATTCAGATGCCACTGTATCCCCATCCACTACCTATACCTACAACGTGGATGCTTTTGACGCGGCCGGAAACCACTCAGCGCAATCCTCGCCAGCCAGCGTGACGACACCCGCCTTGCCCACCAGCCTGACCTTCGCCGTTGGGGCTGACACGTATGTAAGCGCAAGTAGTCCCACTTCCAATTATGGCTCATCAACCGTCTGGCGCGTGGACGGCAGCCCTGTCCTGCATGGTTTCCTGCGCTTCACCGTCCAGGGCTTGAATGGAAAAACGATCCAACATGCTTATCTGCACGTCTATGCCAATTCCAGCGCAACTGCTGGCATCGACGCTCTGACGGTGGCGGATAATACATGGGGTGAAACCACGATCAATAACAACAACGCCCCCGCATTTGGCGCGTTGCTGGGTGCATCCGGCGCATTCGGTGCCGGCAGCTGGATCACGATTGACGTGACCTCGTACGTTACCGGAGAGGGCACCTATAGCTTCGGTGTCATGACCCCTGGCGCCACGCAGATCAGCCTGGCGGCGAAAGAGTCGGGTGTCAACGCGGCTTACCTGGTGGTTAACATCCCGTAAGCTTATCCGATTGGTAGATAAATAAAACATTCAGGGCTGTCTGAATTTGTATATCAGACAGCCCTTTTTGCTGGACGATCTTTTAATCAATACTGCCTATTCGTTCCCTGATCCAGTTGGTTTGGTATATTATTAAACCGACGGTGTATGTTGACAAATATGGTAATATTAGTTATAATATAATCAAGAGGTTTTAGAAATCAGTGACCTCGTTTTAAAGTAGAAGCAGGTTAGGGAGGATATTAGTGGTTTGAAATAGCGTAAGTTTGGTACATAACAGTCAGGGGGAACCAAAGTATAAACAAGGGGTTATTAAAACCAATATGACCGTGAAGGCCAGTCAGGACTAATTCATCTCAACAAATTAGATAGCTCACATTGTTAGCAATTAATAATATTGGCTGGTCTATTTATCAAGTAGTCCTGGAAACAGGAACATGGATTGGGACAGTGACGGTAGACTAACTGCCGGGAAATGTCCAAGGGAGGAAAATCATGAATAAGAAACGTGTAACATTTTTTATCACATTTTTAATAATTTTGGCGTTATTCGGTACGGCGTTTTCGATGACGCCGACTTCAATCCTTTACGCGCACAATACTCCGAAACCTACTAACACTCCAAAACCAACTGCAACTGCCCGACCTACAAGCACACCTACTCCCACTGCAACTCCTGTCCCGAATAACACTTGCGCTACCAGCACACCTCCATCAGGTGCATATAGCGTCACCGTCTGTTTCACCACACCCAGCACCGGAAGTATAGCGACTGGACTTGTGACGGTAAGTGCATCCGTTAGCGTGACTGGAACTAATCCAGGCGTTTCGAGTGTTGCTTTCACTATCAACGGGGGTAAATTACTGACGGATTTTTTGAGTCCCTATTTTTTTGTGCTTCCGAGCATGAAATGGCAGGATGGCAGCTATACTATGGCTGCAGTAGCTAATATGCGGGATGGCTATAATAGTACTAACCAGGCAAGTATCAGCCTGACCTTCAGCAATGGTAATGCCCAGCCACCGATCAACCCAAATACATTTACCCCAACATCTGGAACAACTCCGCCTAACGGGTCACCTTTTATCGTGGCCGCAGCCGGTGACGGGGCAGATGGGGCGAATAACGCGACAAATGTAACCAATTTAATCGCCTCGATCAACCCAAACCTGTTCCTATACCTGGGTGATGTATATCAAGATGGTACTGTCGCCGAGTTTTACAACTGGTACGGCACAGGTAGCTCGAGTTTTTCTCTTTTTAATTCCATCACAGACCCAACCATTGGAAACCACGAATACGTCGGCTCTTCCGCGGCCGGATATTTCGATTACTGGAATAATATCCCCAATTACTACAGCTTTAACGCCGGAGGCTGGCATTTTGTCAGCCTGAACGCGAATGCGACGCGTATCGGTGTCGATAAGACCTCTGCTCAATATGCCTGGTTAGCCCAAGACCTGGCGGCAAACTCCAGCTTGTGCACCATCGCGTACTATCACCAACCGCTATTCAACATCGGTCCAGAAGGAGCAACTACAGCCATGTCGGATATTTGGGCACTCCTGGCACAAGACGGCGTGTCGATCGTGCTCAACGGGCATGACCATGATTATCAACGCTGGGTGCCACTGGATGGCAGTGGAAACCCAAGTGCCACTGGAATTACTGAGTTTGTTGCGGGTGGTGGTGGTCACGGACTGCAAACCATAACGGGAACAGATCCAAGAGTTGCCTACTCGAATTATCTCAACCCGCAGGCCTTTGGGGCGCTTAAACTAGCGCTCAATGCCAGTGGAGCGAACTTCAGCTATGTGAATAGCAGCGGCGTAACCCTGGATTCGGGTGTGATACCATGCAATAAAGCAGGAGCGGATACACAGGCTCCGAGCGTCCCAGCTGGTTTGAACGCCAATGCAGCCAGCGCCACCCAGGTGAACCTGGCTTGGCAGGCTTCATCCGACAATGTCGGAGTATCCGGCTACACCATCTATCGCGATAGTGCAACTATCGCCACCGTCTCCAGCTCCTCCCTGGCGTACACCGATAATACTGCCCTACCTACCACTACATATGCTTACACAGTAGATGCTTTCGATGCGGCCGGCAACCATTCGGCACAATCCTCTCCTGCCAGTGTAACGACCCCCGCCTTGCCCTCCACCTTGACCTTTAACGTGGGGGCAGATACCTACGTCAACTCGGGCAGCCCCACATCCAATTATGGCACTGCCACTACCTGGCGGGTGGATGGCTCGCCTGACGTGCATGCCTACCTGCGTTTCAACGTCCAGGGGTTGGTTGGCAGCAGCATCGCGAGTGCCTATCTCAAGGTGTACACCAACAGCAGCTCAAGTATTGGCATCAACGCCCTGGCAGTGGCGGATAATACCTGGGGTGAGACTACAGTCACTTATAACACAGCTCCGGCATTAGGTAGCTCATTAGCTTCATCCGGCGCAATCACTGCCGGGAGCTGGGTAACTCTTAACGTGTCCCCTTATATTACGGGCGAGGGGACTTACAGCTTCGGCATCACATCGCCTGGTTCGACCACTTTGAGCTTCGCGTCGAAGGAATCGGGCGCCAATGCAGCCCAATTGGTGGTCAACCTGGTAGTCCCGGATTCACAAGCCCCGAGCGTGCCAGCCGGTTTGACCGCAAATGCTGCCAGTGCAACCCAGGTGAACCTGGCATGGCAGGCATCAACTGACAATATTGGCGTCACGGGGTACACCATCTATCGCAATAATGCCTCATTAACCACTGTTGCAGGATCGTCACTGAGCTACCTGGACAACACCGTCGCCCCATCCACAACCTATACTTACACGCTGGATGCCTTCGACGCAGCCGGTAACCACTCGGCGCAATCCTTGCCTGCCAGTGTGACGACGCCCGCCTTGCCGAGCAACCTGACTTTTGCCGTCAGTGCAGATACGTACGTCAACTCAGGCAGCCCAACTTCCAATTATGGTTCTGCTACTGTCTGGCGGGTGGACGGCACACCTGACTTACATGCCTACCTGCGCTTCGCCGTCCAGGGTTTGAATGGGAACCCAATTATGCATGCTTATCTGCACGTCTACGCCAATTCCAGCTCAACAGCCGGCATCAACGCCTTGACGGTGGCGGATAATACCTGGGGTGAAACCACGGTGAACTACAACACTGCGCCTCCACTGGGAGCGCTGCTGGGTTCGTCAGGTGCGTTCGGTGCTGGTACATGGATCACTTTTGACGTGACAGCATACGTGACTGCCGAAGGCACTTACAGCTTCGGCATCACCTCCCCTGGCTCGACGCAGATCAGCTTCGCTGCAAAACAATCGGGTGTCAACGTCGCTTACCTGGTCATCTCCTTCCAATAAGAAATGATGATTGGGATATAAGAAATCACATTCAGGGCTGTCTGAAACACACATCAGGCAGCCCTTTTTGTTGCATCTGCAACCTATTCACTCCCGGCGTTCCACAGGTCAAACAACAGCCGCCAATATTCCGTCAGGCATTCCAGCATGTATAATTGAGACCGTTTGGGCAAGCGGTTATTCCTGTTCCGATGATCATGTGGAGATTAGCGATGGAGAATGCAAAGATCAGCAACGACTACGGTTACTACGATGAAGCCACCGGCGAGTACGTCATCACCCGCCCTGATACACCCACGCCCTGGATGAACTATCTTGGACAGGGGCAATACGGAGGGATCATCTCGAATACTGCTGGGGGGTATTCTTTCGACCGCGATCCCAAGAACCGCCGTGTGACACGCTACCGCTATAATGGCATCCCGGCAGACCAGCCCGGACGTTACGTTTACCTGCGCGACCAGGAGGATGAGACCTATTGGAGTGCAACCTGGCAGCCCATCCCGGCGATAAAGCTGGCGGCCTATGAATGCAGGCATGGACCTGGCTATACCCGCATCACCAGCCGGTATAGGGGAATCCGCAGCGAGATGCTTTATTTTGTGCCGCTATCCACCGATACCGGTGCATCGCTCAACGCGAATGGAGAAGCACCATGTGAATTGTGGGTGCTGCGATTGCGTAATACCTCCAGAAGATTGCGTACCTTGCGGACGTTCAGCTACACAGAATTCAGCAATTGGAACGCCGATGCCGACCTGTACAACCTGGATTGGGGTCAGCACGTTTTGCACAGCCGAGTGGAAACAGGAATGATCTATATGGGTGCTAACTTCCGTCCTACGACCACTTTCTTCGCCAGCAGCCTACCGCCCTTGGGTTTTGATACCGACCGGGAGGTATTTGTCGGAAGATACCGCGACCTGTCGAACCCAATCGTGGTGGAGACCGGCAGACCGAACAACAACCAGGCGGCGAGAGGTAATAATGTCGGCAGCCTGTGCCATGAATTTAACCTCGAGCCTGGTGAGGAGAGAGAAATCATCTACATCCTGGGCGTGACGGATGCACCAGGCGGAATAGCTGACTTGGTAAGCAAGTATAGCAAGGCGGAGAACGTACGAGAGGCACTTTCCAGCCTTAAAGCTGATTGGGAGGCGTACCTGGGTACTCTCCAGGTTGAGACGCCGGATGCCGAGATGAACGCCATGCTTAACACATGGAACCAGGTGCAGTGCCGGGCGACGCTGTTCTGGTCACGCTTTGTCTCAGCCTATGAGACAGGGCTCGGCCGCGGCATGGGCACACGCGACTCAGCCCAGGATACCCTGGCGACGGTGCAAAATGCTCCCGAAAGAGTGCGCATGAACCTGACCGCGTTGTGGAAGCTGCAGTTCCGGGATGGCCACACCTGGCACCAGGTGTTCCCATTGACAGGCGAAGGCGGAGCAGGGCTGGCAGCGGAGTATCCCGACCGCCCGCAGTGGTTCTGTGACGACCACCTGTGGCTGGTGATCGCAGTGTGTGCCTACCTGCGCGAGACGGGCAATTTTTCTTACCTATGGAACCACATCCCTTATGCCGATGAAGGGGAAGATAGCGTGTGGGGGCATATGCTGCGGGCGGTTGAATTCACCTTGAAGAACCGCGGTCCGCACGGTCTGCCGCGTTTGGGTTTCTCGGACTGGGACGACACGATGAACCTCGACCATGGGTCAGGCAAGGCTGAGAGCGTGATGGCGGCGCAGCAATTCTGCCGGGCAATGTTGGACCTGGCAGAGGTGTGTGATCAGATCGGCAAGGATGAAGATGGCAAGCGCTTCAGGGCGCTGAAAGAGGAGATGGCTGAAAAAATCAACCATTCAGCCTGGGACGGAAAGTGGTATGCAAGGGCTTTCGATGATGAAGGCATACCGGTGGGTGTGCAGGCAGAGGAGTATCACAAGATCGGCCTGAACACACAAACCTGGGCCGTCATCAGCGAGTGTGCCCCTGAGACTCGTGCCTGGCAGGCCATGCAAAGCGCCTACACACTGCTTAACAGTCCTTTTGGGCTGGCAATCCTGGCGCCCGCTTACACCCATAGCGACCCGCGCGTCGGCGGAACGACCACCTACCCACCCGGTGCCAAGGAGAACGGCGGCATCTTCTGCCACACCAACACCTGGGCAGTCATTGCGGCTGCCCGCCTGGGTTGGAATGAGCAGGCATACCAGTACTACCGCCAGATCATGCCACTGGCTCGGAAGGATAGTGACGTTTTTAAGGTGGAACCCTACGTGTACTGTGCCAATATTTGCGGTCCGGAACACTCGCAATTCGGGTATGGGCGCAACTCCTGGCTATCTGGGACGGTTTCATGGACCTATGTGGCGGCTACCCAATGGATCCTGGGCATCCGGCCCACTTTCAGCGGATTAAAGATATCTCCGGTCATTCCTGAAGCTTGGCCAGGTTTCAGCGCGAGGCGTATTTTCCGTGAAGTGAGTTACCAGATCACGGTGGAACGGAAAGGCAGCGGCAATTCGATATCCCTGACGTTGGATGGCCAACTCATAGATGGTGATATCGTTCCTTTCCCGCCGAAGGGGACGCAAGTAGTTAATGTATATGGCCTGGTAAAATAATTTCAGCGAGTCAGTAATAAAGCGATCGTGTAGAGTGAAGACAAAATTCTTTATTTTGATGGGCGTGGCTGGCAGTGGCAAGACAACTATTGGGAAGGTATTGGCTGCAAAATTAGGTTGGGATTTCTATGACGCAGATAATTTTCACCCGCCTGAAAATATAACCAGGATGGCAAGTGGTATCCCGCTTAATGACCATGACCGGGCTCCCTGGCTAGACAAACTCCATGCCTTAATATCTTCCTGCCTGAAAGAAGACCGACCTGGCGTGCTGGCTTGTTCCGCCCTCAAAGAACATTACCGGAAGATACTTTTAACGGGTAACTCGGGCGTCAGGATCGTTTTCCTCAAGGCTGATTATGATCTGATCAAGAAACGGATGATCACACGCTCAGGGCATTATATGAAACCAGAAATGCTGGAGAGTCAGTTCGAAGCGTTGGATGAGCCGACGAATGGGCTGGTTGTTGATGCATCACTTTCTGTGGACGTAATAGTCAGTCAGATTTTGGATAATTCTACAAGCGACCTTGCTGAATGAAAGGATTTTCTATGAAAGTACTGTTTATTGGCGGTACCGGGATCATCAGCTCTGCCTGTTCAGAGCTGGCAGTTCAAAATGGAATTGAGCTCTACTTGTTCAACCGCGGCCGAAGCATCCGGCCAGCAGCAGCAGGTGCAATTTCACTTCACGGAGACATTCACCAACCTGCCTCAGTAACTGCAGCATTGGGTGACCTGACATTCGATGCAGTGGTTGAATGGATCGCATTCACACCCGTACAGGTGAAAGCGGATATTGAGCTGTTTCGCAACCACACCGGACAATATGTTTTCATCAGCTCGGCGTCGGCATACGAAAAACCGCCCAGTCGTTTACCCATTACGGAGAACACACCATTGCACAACCCCTATTGGCAGTATTCGCGAGACAAGGCTACCTGTGAAGCGCTGCTCGAAAAAGCCGGGCGACAGGATGGGTTTCCCTATACGATAGTACGCCCATCGCATACTTATGACCGCACCCTGCTGCCATTCCAAGGGGGATATACGGATGTTGCCCGCATGCGGGCAGGCCGTCCAATTGTAGTGCAT
>JBGOYO010000097.1:0-8764 GCA_041479715.1 Anaerolineae bacterium | reverse complement strand
GAGAACACCGATGGCTGCCCCCTGAGCATAGTTCGTGCCATCGAAGGTAGTGACCCACATATAAATGCCTGGTACATCCAGAGCGATATTCTTATTCCCCAAAGCGACGATCAGGTCGAAAATCTTGAGCGACATATGACCGAGGATGATCACTGCGCTGAGCGTTACCGGTTGGAGCAGAGGAAGGATAATGTAGCGATAGATCTCGAATTCACTGGCGCCATCGACGCGGGCTGCTTCACGAAGGTCATCAGATATGCTGCGGATGCCTCCCAGATAGAGGGCCATGGTGAAACCGGATAGCTGCCAGACAGCAGGGATCACAGTGAACGCCATGCCCCAAGGATAGGGTGTGGAATGCCACAGGCTAATTAGCCTGTCCAATCCGAGGGTATGGAGAATTAGATTGATCCCGGTGATACGATTACCCGTGGCAGGGCTCATCAACCAGCCCCAGACCACGCCGGAGGCAATAAAAGAGATCGACATGGGGAAAATAAATATGGCGCGAAAGATGGCTTCCCCTTTAAGACGTTGATCCAACAGGATAGCCAAGCCTAATCCGAGCACCAGACAACCCAGAATGAAGCCAATCGTGAACGTGACAGTATTACGCACATCGTGAGCGAAACGTATGTCGTGACTAAACAGGATTATATATTGTTGTAAACCTACCCAGGTATAATCGGGGTTCAACCCCTTCCACTTGCTGAGGGAGACCCGGATTGACCAGGCGATGAACCCATATACAAAAATGCCTACCGCAACAATGGATGGCATCAGTATTCCAAGTGCGAGGACTTTTTCGTCCTCAAACATAGCTACAATGACGAGCACCCCCGAATAACCGATCAGACCACTTACGATCATGGCAATTGAGGTCAGATCTTTACCCCCAATTACAAGCTTGTTGTTTGAGAGGACATAAATAGAAACTATGCCTAAAATGATTAAAATAATGGCTAGTAGGAGGTGTGATACCTGGAGGTTAAATTTTCGAAACATTAACCACCTCTATGTTAGATCGGGCATTGATTCAATTTTATGAGATACATCATTGTAGCATAAGGATATATATTTGTCTGGATTTTGTCGGCTACTGGAGGTTCCAGGTTATTTAATTCCAAATGGGCGGCTCACCGAGCCGCCCATTTTTCATCCGTTGCGTGTTTGAGATTTACTTGCAAGTTCCATCGGTCTTGCAGGCGCTAACCAGGCCGGTCTGGAAATCTGCCGTCTTGGTTGTATCTGCCTGGAACAGGCCGATTGCAGTTCCGATCGAAGTGGCCCAAGCGGGAGCAGCAACTACACCATGCATCAGGCTACCGACGACGACATTGCTGGTCCAGTCCTTGGCGGCATCCTGCGAATACTCGCTAAATAACTTTGGATCGCAGTCAGTCCGTGCGCAGATGGAACCCTTGAGAGGGTTGAAGGCTTCCTGACCAGCCTTGGAGGCGGATACTGTCAACCAATCCAAGGTGGCATCGGGGTGCTTGGCACCGACCGGCAGGACGAAACTGTCGGAAAGGAAGTTGAAGACGCCATAGGTGCCAGGGGAGACAGCCCAATCGAAATCAGTATGGGGCTTCAGGGCGAGACCGTTTGGCGGCTGGTTGGCAAAGTAACCATAAGCCCAGTCACCCATGATGTTGAAGGCGGCATCACCGTCTGCAACCAGCTTGGCAGCGGGCTGCCAATCGGTAAAGGTCGAGGCATCTGCGTTGGTGTATGATAACGCCTTAGCGTAATTCTCGATGCCCTTAGTGACGTCAGCGCCAGCCCAATCGGTGGTAGGTGGGCTGGTCCACAGGCCGTTCCATTTGTCAGCGCCGATTGTTCCGATCATGATATTCTCGAACAGGTGGATTGCGGTCCAGGGCGCGCCCAGAGCTAAGCAAGTCTTCCCAGCTGCCTTAATTTGATCGCAGACAGCGAAGAACTTATCCAGAGTATCGAAATCCGTCTTGGGGTTGGCAGTCACACCTGCGTCTGCCAGCACTTTGGGGTTGTACCAAAGAACATTGGAACGGTGGATGTTAACCGGCACGCTGTAGGGATGACCATCTTTAGAGATCAATGGAATTAGCGTAGCTGGCAGCACCTTCATCAATCCAGTTGTGTTGAATAAGTCATCCAATGGGAGCACTTGACTGGAAGCCACATAGTTAGCGATGGTTTCCTGCCCGGCGTGAGCCTGCCAGGAATCAGGTGGGTCTTTAGCAGCAAGGCGGGTGGCTAAGACTGCCTTGGCATTGGTACCAGCACCACCCGACACAGCAGCATTGACAAATTTGACGGTCGGGTATTGTGCTTCGAAGACCTTAACCATGGCAGCCAGACCGTCCGCTTCACCAGGACCAGTCCACCAGGAAAATACTTCTACCTCAGTGCTAGCAGCGGCTGTAGTAGGAGCAGTGGTAACACCAGGGGCTGTCGTCGGTGTAGCTGTCGAGGCGCAGGCGGTGAGAATCATACCCACAACCACCAGGACAGATACAATCTTGATTAATTTGTTCATTTTCTTCTCCTTTACTCGTTTGATTAGTTATTCCAATATCGTAACATCTAATTTTCGTTCCTATGTTCTTATGCTCACCTCCTCTTCGACACGGCTGGGATTTATCAGGATATCGTTGACCACCAGAGCGACTGCCCCGATCACACTCGCATCAGGACCGAACTCGGAAATTAAAATCTCGACCTGCTGACTGATTTCAGACAGAGTATGCATATTCACACTGGATGAAATCGCAGGTAGAAGGTACTCTCCGACGACGCTCAATGGGCCTCCGAGAATGACTTTTTCGGGATTGAAAATGTTGATTAGTGTAGCAAAACCCAACCCCATTACCTCCCCAGTCTGTGAAAAAATATCGATGGCTTCCTGGTCGCCAGCATCGGCGGCTTTCTTAATCAGGGAGATTGTCAGCGGTACTTCTTCCTGGAGCATAAACTCCCGGATTAGTGTATCACGTTTTACTTCCAGGCTGGCTTCGGCGCGGCGGATAATGGAATATTGGTTGGCATGAGTTTCCCAGCAGCCTCGATTTCCACAATGACAGGGGATCTGTAAGGCCGGATTCATCAGGATCGGTGTGTGTCCAATTTCTCCAGCGAAGCCATTTTGTCCACGGTAGAGCTCATTATTTAAGAACAAACCGGCCCCAATACCAACCCCGGCAAAAATAAACACAAAATTGCTTACACTGCGGGCTTTACCAAACAAATGCTCACCGATCGCAGCTGAATTCCCGTCGTTATCGATAAATACCGGCAGCCCGGTGTGCTCAGCGTATATACTTCCGAGAGAAACATTTCTCCAATGCAAGTTAGGAGCAAAAACCAAAACTTGTTCTTTAAGGTCGACGATCCCCGGGGTGGATACGCCTATACCCAACGAGCGTAGCTGATGTGATCTACAATTCGCGATGGCATCATCAATCAGGCTAAGGGTTAATTCGATGGCGCGATCTTCGCTGATGTTCGGGTCTATCGATTCAATCCTACGCCATATAATCTTCCCCAAGAAGTCGGTCAATAAAACCGAGATGAAATCCACACCCAGCTCGAGACCGATAATACCGCCTGAATTGGGGTTGATCTCAAGAATAGTGGCTGGGCGACCAGTGCCGACAGAATTCAGACCTGTTTCATAAATTAATCCGCGATGGATCAAGTCTTCTGCCAGGCTTGAGATGGTGGATTTATTAAGATTGGTGAGATTGGCAAGCTGAGCGCGGGATAACCGTTTATGACCAAACACCATCTGGAGAACCGAGGATAGGTTCTTCTCCCTAACATAAGCTTGGTCAACCGCGATTGAATTTTCCATAAAATAGGTTTAATTAGTATGTTGTCCCAACAAACTAATTAAACCCAGATTAATGAGATTTGTCAATGCCCTCTAATCGATCTTTAATCCTTACTCAACAAGATGCGGGTGGAGGTGATTAACTGTTCGCGGACTGCAGATGGGTCTCTACCCAACAGGTCCATTGCCAGGAGCACGCCTCCCACCACAGGTGGGGCAGAGAGGCGCACCAGGCGGGCACGTGGTGCTTCGGAGATAATGACCCGCCGCATGGGAGAAATAATCATCTCACCCATCTCGTAGATACTGCCAACGAGCACAACTTCGAATTCCAGAAAGGCAATCTCCAGCTGGCGGATGACAGCGAGGGCAGTCATCCCGAGCTCTTCGCCGGCCCATTTCACGATCGATTGCGCCACCGGATCGCCCTCCAGGGCGACCTTATGCACCAAGGGAGCATGATCGGAGCCGATGAAATACTGACCCATCTCAAGACCTTCGATCAGCGCAGGAATATCTTTCGCGCCGGTGAGGTGAAGGAATTCGGGAGTGAGACGAGTTTGAGGCCCACGCTTGGTCCATTCATATGCAATAGAATCCAGTGCACGGTCGACCAGGCAACCTGCTCCACCATGCTCGCCAAAACCAACCCCGGTGACGCGACCGACGCGATGGTCTTTATCCCAGCCCCAGCAGTTGGTGCCGGTGCCAGCGACAACAGCCACACCCCAACCCTCGGTGGCGCCGGCCAACAACCCGACGATAGTGTCGTTGACGGCTTCAACCGGAGCCATTAAACCAACCGAGTTAATCGCGTCAAGGGTAGGTTGGCGCTCTGATGGCCAGTCATAACCTGCGACGCCAAAACCACCGGCAGAGAGCTGATCTTTACGTAATTCAGCCATAATGAGGGCTTTGGCGGTCACTGACTGTAGAGCAGCCTGCAAACCATCATATCCAACTTCCTCATGGTTGCCAGGCCCGAAGGTACCGAAACCTAAAGCATTGCCTTTGTCATCAGAGATCAGGGCATGGCTTTTTGTCCCACCGATATCAACCCCAAGGAAATAAGATGTCATTACTCACCCCACCCTGACAACACTACCAGTTTTCGCACTCTGATAAGCAGCATCAATCACCTTCATGTTAGTCCAGCCTTCGATGGCACCCGGGCTGGGATTTATATGATTGCGAATGCAGTCTATAAAATATCCCATCTGAGCATTGTAAAGGCTTTGGGGCATATGTTGAATCCGTGGGTAGGTGAAACCAGGGTCTTCTTTTATTTCGTTAACCTGTATATAGGTCGGAAATAGTTGACCAAAAGCCTTATCTCCATAAAGCTGGGTGGCAGCGTTAGGACCATCGGCATGGGTCTGCCACCAACCTGACTCGATATATGAGACGGCATCATTATCCCAATTTACGATCATAATACCGGTATCATCCACATCCGCTTGGGTGTAATAAGTGCCGATACGAGCGTATACGGAAACCGGCTCCGGATCACCAAGCAGGAAGCGGACAGTATCGAGGGCATGAACCCCCATATCTGCCATGGCACCACCGCCGGCATATCGGGCTTCGGTAAACCACCCCGAAGGACCCCACAACTGATGAACTCCATAGCCCTTGGTTCGAATAATTTTTCCTAAACGGCCTAGCCTTACCTGTTGTCGGAGCCACAGCACCTCGGGGTCGAAGCGGAAGCAGTGAGCGACCATTAATATGGCACCGGACCTTTGTGAAGCCTCCAGCATTTGGTGCGCTTCACCAGCGTCCATCGCCATGGGTTTTTCGACCATCACATGCACACCAGCATTTAATGCGGCAATGGTTTGTGGAGCATGCAAATAATTGGGGGTGCCAACCACCAAAGCATCCACATCACCCACAGCGAGAAGCTGGTCCACCGTCTCAAACTGTTGCTTTATTTCATACTTCTGTGCCAGGGCATCGGCTTTAGTGGAGGTCCTATTGACCACAGCGCCGAGCTCCACATCCTTCTGCAGCCTGGCAGCCTGAGCATGGATATTGATAATATAGCCAGCACCTGCGAAAGCGATTTTCATCCTACCTCCAGTCCGGCAGGGTCATTCCGGCACAGCATGGCGATGGCGGCGATCAGCCCAGCAAACAGCCACAGATACGGCATGGCAAAGGAATCGATGCTGAAACCCTCGCCGATAAAAGCCAGCAGCGCTAGCTGCCCCGCAAAGGCTAACGTTTTCACAGTCGGATTTTGGCTATGAAATGAGTAGCGTGCCGACTGAAACAGGACGTAAATCCAGGTGATAAATATCGAAAAACCGATGATCCCTGTCTCTGCCAACAAGCGGAACCAGAAGCTTTTTACGTTGGGTAGCACGGTGAAATAGAAGAGGACATTACGTATTTCAAATGTAGCCCAGCCCATGGCAGGCGCCAGTGTCGGGAAGAAAAAACCGGCATTCCCCAGACCAACCCCTAACCAGGGATATTGGTTAAACACATTCCAACCGTTCAACCAGTAGACCATGCGCTCCAGGAAGATGAAGCGGTGACTGAGCTCGAGGAGGGTATTCTGGTCCAGGGTAATTAGACCGACGAGCTCCTGCGTGGTGGGGGGATTGCTGACCAGGGTCGCAAGCCGCCAGTCACGTTGGACGACAAAGTAGAATACCCCAAAAAGGACCAAGGCATAAACTGCAAAAATGGACAGGCTGGTGAGTAGCTTGATCCAATTCGTATGGAGCCTGGTGGAACCATCTGGGCGGAGGGATTGTCTGTGCGAGAGGTAAGCGACCATCCGGCGGTAGATCGAAATGTTTAATCTCACGAAGAGGTAAAGGACCATCAGGAGAAAAGATAGCAGCCCGATACGGGGAGAGCTGAGGAAAAAGACTCCCACACCGAAAACCAGCAAGACATTTTCAGCTGAAATGTGGAACAAACGGAATTTAAAAGCTGAAGTCTTATGGTATGTGGCGGCAATCCAGATTGGCAGATAGATCATCACCATCTGGTGAGCAAACCAGGAGGCTTCATAGGTCAGTCCATTGACACGGCCGTAGCGGGGGGAATATTGAGGCGAGCGAAGAGAAAGCCAGGATTGGATCTGGTTCATCCAGGATGGGTACAGATCGGCGTGCCGGAAGATATAAAATGCCTGCAAGCTGGCCCAGGCAACCACCAAAATGCCGCCAATGGTGATATATTTCCAGCTATTTTGCAACCTTTCAACCGATTTTACCCAGCTAGTAGTAACCAGGTAAAAGGTGAGGCCTACGGCGAGGGTGAAAAGAGCTCGAATTTCCTGGCCGGGCACGGTTTTTCCTTTGAAACCAGGGATGAAGAAATAGAAAGCAGCAGCACAAGAGATAATTGTGACAAGGGAAAAGGCAATCAGGGGAATGGTCTCCCTGGGGAGCGACCCACGATGTAATAGCAGAGGAATCGTGACGAGCAGGAGTAGGATGATGAAGGGGATGAGGGATAAAGGAGCGACCAGACCACCGTAGAGAGATGACAATAAGGGGAAAGACGAAATGGGGAGGAAAATTAATGCTACGGCCCAAAGGACTTCACAAGTCACGTCCAAAAAATTGCCCAAGCGGCTTGTTGACACTTTCACATAACCATCCTATAGACTATTCCGGTTGTAATATCAGCAGTCCAGAGATGGGTCTAGGACAATGAATGAGGCTTCCTGGCAGCATGACTTAAGAGAATGGAAATGACGATGCCGCATATAAAGCCAACAAGCGCTCCTGCTAGGACCAGGTTGTTGAGCCCATAGAGCACCGGATGCTGGGGAAGAGTCGCCCGGGTGGGGGGTTGGAAAACCACATAATCCGGCGCTTTACCAGCGGCCTGCCAAGAGAGCATGGCCTGGTAGCCTGTCTGCGCCCAGGCATTGACGATCGCCTGGGCAGTGGCGGGCTCCTCATTACGATAACGCAGCTCCCAAATATCATGCTTACGCTCGATGGTGCTGTTATCCAGTAAGTCTCTCACGGTGAGGGACTGTCCGAGACCCTGGGCTTGGGTAACCATGCTGTTCAACACATCCGTCGAAAGCAAAGCACCTTCAGTGGTATTCAGTGCCATGTCTTCATTATATTGGATCAGGTCCTCCCGTACGCCCTGGGTGGGGAAACGGTTCAAATCGAGGGTGACAAAGTAGGTGGCAGTGGCTTCGTATATCGGCGGGTGAAGGTGGTAGAAAATGAACCCGAACGCGCCACCCAAAATGGTAGCGAGAAGTACGACCCACCAATAAGACATTACACGCGAGAAATACTCGGATGGAGAAAATTCACTTGAATTCATAGGAGAAACATTCATTCCAGGAAATGATTCAATATATTAATCCAACCGATTCTAACACAAGCTTTCAGCAAACAAAAAAAGACCGGATGCCAATAGTATCCGGTCTTAGTCTACCGATAAGCTTCGACGTTATGGGGCAGGTGTCGTAGGGCGAGTCAGCTTGCTGACGTCACCACCGATATCGGCGATGCTGTCATACATGACCTGCAGGATGTACTTTCCGTTGTGCGCAAATGCACCCGGATCTTTTTGGACCCACTGGTAATTGTAGGCCGCGCGGAGTAAGCGAGGCGTCCATGAGGCGTAAGCATTGGAGCTTACAGTCTCATCAGGATCAGCAACGCCATTGCCATTGGTATCGATGAAGAAGTATGGGTTGGCAGATGGGGTATAGACGATGGGTGTCTTGATTTTATCGGCTGCGTATTTCTGGATTGCAGCGAATAGAAGATCATCCATCGTGGTGACTTCATCGTACATACCTTCAGTAGTATTGCCATCACCATCGTAATCGGTGGGACTCATGCGAATGAGCTTCGGATCGGTGACGCCTGGATGGCAGCCCTGGCAAAGCTGTGTATTGACTTCCAACGAATGTGCATTGTGGCAGGTTACACAGGTTTGTCCGGCATCCACATG
>JBGOYO010000096.1:0-8775 GCA_041479715.1 Anaerolineae bacterium | reverse complement strand
TCTGCCACGCCATTGCGGATTACAGCCGGGAAACCGCAGCCAACTGGGGCATGCCAGTCGAACTGTGTCGTTATTTCCTTGACGACCGCCGCCACCGGGTCAGGCTTAGCGCCTTCAGGTGTTGGCAGTCGGAAGCGATCTGCCAACAATGTTCCTGTATCCGTTTCCACAGGTGCCCCTTTGATTCCGGTCCCACCAATATCAATTCCAAGAATTTGCATCTTCATCTCCGGTCTGAATTCGATCTGATCGGTCGATTTCGAATTAATCCTTGCTATTATATCCGTTAAAAATCAGGCATCACGCCGGACAGCACATCGTTGCGTTAGATTTAAATAATGGATGGATATTGGTGGCGAAAGTTTTTTTCTGGCTGATCTCCTTCACCATCTGAATATTTGAAAAATGGCACAATTCGTGTAAGCTGAGCTTTATATTATAATAGTCTAATCAGCGGTAATTAGTAGATTGGTAAAGCTCATTGAACCGCATCATCTTATCCATACATTATCTATTTGGGGTTTGTGGTGATTAATCATAGAGATTGTAGGTCTGCATGAGCCATGAAATCATATTGGTAGTTGATGATAACCGCCAGATCAGTGACTTTTTGGCAGAGACTGTTCTGCCTGGGATGGGATATGATGTGCTGGTTGCGCGGGATGCCAATTCTGCCATTAAGATGGTAAAGCAGCATAAATCCAATATAAATCTCATGTTGTTGGATTTACAGCTGCCAGATTTAACCGGGCTTGATTTACTCCGTCGGCTTGCCAAGGATGGCTACCGTTTACCGACGATATTAATGACCGGACATGGCTCGGAGCAGGTGGCGGCTGAAGCTTTCCGCCTGGGGGTGCATGATTACCTGAGCAAACCCCTGGATGAAACTTTGCTGACCGAGGCGATTACGCGATCGTTGTCAGAAAGCCGGCTACAGCGTGAAAAGGCAGTATTAAATTCACAGCTGGAAGAGCAGGTTGCCTGGCTCACATCGCTTTCTAAGGTCGGCCAGAGCGTAACCTCAACCCTGGAGCTTGGGGAAGTCTTGGTGCGCATTGTAGAAGCCGGGGTGTCTCTGACCAATGCTGAAGAAGGCTTTCTGGCCTTGTTAGAAAAGGAGAGCGGGCTGCTTTACTTACGGGCAGTGAAAAACATGGATGAGGATTCGATCAAGACCTTACGCATCCCCATCGCCGATTCACTGGTTGGTCAGGTGATCAAATCGAAACGCCCCCTGCGAGCGGTCGAGCCGAGCTTGAGAGCGCCGCTAAAAGTATCCACCGGGTATCTCGTCCATAGCCTGCTGCACGTCCCCATCCTTTCAAAAGGCGAGCCATTGGGTGTGCTCTCGGTTACCAACCGGAAGAACGATATCCCATTCAAGGAAAACGACGAGGTGGTTTTGAGCTCCCTGGCAGCCTATGCTGCAGTGGCGCTTGATAACGCCGGCTTATACCAGCAAGCCAGGCAGGAGATCACCGAGCGGCAGAGGATTGAGAGCGCCCTCAGGGAGAGTGAGGAGCGTTATGCACTGGCCGTCAGGGCGGCAAACGATGGCCTGTGGGATTGGAATTTAAAAAAGGGACAAATCTATTATTCTCCCCGCTGGAAGCAAATGCTGGGCTATACAGATGAGGAAATCAGCGACAACCCGAACGAATGGTTCAATCGCGTTCACCCGGATGATCTGGCCCAATTGAGAAATAACATCTCGGTGCATATTAAAGGATTATCGGCTCATTTCGAGTGCGAATACCGCATCCAGCATTCCAATGGCACCTACCGTTGGATGCTCAGCCGGGGGATGGCGGTCATCGGGTTGGATAAGGCAGCCATGCGGCTGGCAGGCTCACAGACTGACATCACGCTGCGCAAGCAGGCAGAGACCAAGTTGCTGCATGATGCCTTCCACGATTCCCTCACCGAATTACCCAACCGGGCACTCTTTATCGACCGTCTCAAACATGTGATCGAGCGAAGTAAACGGGATAACAGCAATATTTATGCGGTTATTTTCCTCGACCTGGACCGCTTCAAGGATGTAAACGATAGTCTCGGGCACTTAACCGGAGACCAATTATTGGTGGCAACAGCCCATCTGTTAAAATCGATCCTGCGGCCGATGGATACTGTGGCACGGTTGGGCGGAGATGAATTTGTGATCTTGCTCGAGGATATCCGCGACGTGAGCGACGTCACGCGCGTCTCAGAACGGATCCAGAAGAAACTGATGCAGGCAGCTTTACTGCCAAACCACACTATTTTTATGTCGGCAAGCATGGGAATCGTGTTGAGCACCACCGGGTACAACCGTCCGGAGGATGTTCTCCGTGATGCAGATACTGCCATGTATCGTGCCAAGGAAAATGGTCGCTCGCGTTATGAGCTCTTTGATAGTGCAATGCGCGACCAAATTATGCTTCGCCTGGAAATAGAATCAGCCCTGCGCAAGGCGATCGAAAAGGAAGAGCTGGACGTATACTATCAACCCGTCGTTGATGTAAAAATTGGCCGCATTGTATGGTTTGAAGCCCTCGTCAGGTGGAAGCATGCGGAGCGCGGTTTGTTGGCACCCGGCGAATTCGTCCCGCTGGCAGATGAGACTGGCCAGATTATCCAGCTCGACCGACTGGTGATGCGTAAAGCCGCCGCCCAGCTGGTGAAGTGGCAGAAACAATTTGTGAATGATCCACCCTTTGGTGTGAGCGTGAACATTTCTGGAAAGCACATCACCCAGCCTGACTTCGTTGAATATATTGTTCAAGTTCTGGAGGACACCGGTTTGAGCCCGGCCAGCCTGAACCTGGAAATCACAGAAAACGCGGTGATGGGGAATTATGAAATCATCCTGGATGTGCTGGACAGACTGGAAGCTCACGGGATACAGGTGCAGATCGATGATTTCGGGGTCGGTTATTCTTCGCTTAACTACTTATCGCACTCTGCGATTAAAGTGTTAAAAATCGATCGCTCGTTTATTAGCAAGATCCTGAAAGATCCCAATTACATGAAAATTGTACAGGCGATCATCAAGCTTACCCACGGGTTAAGCTTGACCGTAGTAGCTGAGGGCGTAGAGACAAAAGAGCAACTGGAACAGCTGAGCAAGCTTGATTGCGAGTACATTCAGGGAAAATTGATTTCCATGCCTGCGGATGTCCAAAAAATTACCGCACTATTACAAAAGGAACGCGACCGAAAATAACCCCAACAGAAGCTGGGTAAACAACTAACCTCACCCATTATTCACCGAAGGACACACTCTCAGGTTGTGTCCTTCATCATTTTCAACGGTGATATACTGATGACCGATGATCAATATTATTGATCTGACCTTTTCCTATCCGGGAGCGGACAGACCGGCTCTGAATGGACTGAACCTACAGATACCTGATGGGGAGCTATGCCTGGTAATGGGTCCATCCGGGTCAGGAAAATCAACCTTACTTCGCTGTATTAATGGATTGGTACCGCACTTTAGCGGTGGGGACTTACGCGGGGCGATCCGGGTAAATGAGCTTGACCCGGCGCGCTTATCACCGCGTGAGATGAGCCGAATGGTTGGGTTCGTGTTCCAGGACCCTGAAACACAGTTCGTCGTTGACCGGGTGGAAGACGAAATCGCATTTTCCCTGGAGAATGCCAGCCTGGCAAAGGCTGAGATGGAGAGCCGCGTGAGTGAGGCAATGGAGCTGCTAGAGCTGACCCATCTGCGCTCACGTCGGCTGGAAACGCTCTCGGGGGGAGAGATTCAGCGGGTAGCGATTGCGGCTGCTCTCGCCTTAAAACCACGCATCCTGGTGCTGGATGAACCCACCTCTCAGCTTGACCCGCATGGCGCCGAAGAGGTTCTGGAAGCACTGGTACAGCTGAATAAACAGCTAGGTCTCACCATCATCCTGGCTGAACATCGCCTGGAACGGGTTTTACCCCATACCGGGCAGATCATCTACTTGTCTGAGGATTACCCCGGTGGACTCTCGGGTGCGGCTCGCGATGTCTTACGCAAGATCAAACTAAACCCACCCATGATCGTGTTAGGTAAAGCGTTTGGCTGGCAACCCCTTCCGCTAACGATAGACGAAGCCAGGGAGTGCGCCAAAAATAGTCAGGAGAAAATTGACCAAGCGAGTAAGCAATTGGCTACGAAGAAAGCAGCTTCCACGTATACTCGCGCTGGCGCATTCATCCAGGCAAATGGCGTGCAGGTGAAATTTGGAGAAGTGTATGCTTTGCGGGGGGTAGACCTCTGCTTATACCCGGGCGAAATCGCAGTCATGATGGGGCACAATGGCGCAGGAAAATCGACCCTGTTGCGCACATTGATCGGCCTGACACCGTTTGATTTTGGTAGCATCCAGGTTGGTGGGAAGGACATCGCCGGCAGGTCGGTGGCAGACGTGTGCCAGCAGGTGGGATACCTTCCGCAAGACCCGAATGCATTATTATTTGCCGATACCGTCCAGGAGGAGCTGCTGATTACGTTGCGCAACCACCACCTGGACCCGAAGGAACCTCAATACCAGCCCAGTTTCCTTATGGAGCGTCTGGGTATTGCCGATAAAGCCATGCGCTACCCGCGCGATCTCAGCACCGGCGAGAGGCAGCGGGTTGCCCTGGGGGCGGTCATGGTGACCCATCCGGGAGCGCTTTTACTGGATGAGCCCACCCGTGGGCTGGACTACGCCGCCAAACAGACCCTGCTCAAACTACTCAAGAACTGGCGCGAAGATGGCATGGCGATCCTAATGGTCACCCATGACGTTGAGCTGGCGGTGCAGGCAGCTGACCGGATCATCCGGCTCGAGAATGGCCTGGTCATCGCAGACGGTGATCCGGTGGATGTGCTGGCGAAAGATTCCACCTTTGCGCCTCAGGTGGCGAAAATTTTCCCTGGGCGAGGATGGCTTACAGTGAATGATGTCTTCGGAGATCTCGATGCCGGCCAATATTGAAATCAAAGCCCGCGTGCATGATTTCGTCGCCTTGCAGCACAAGGTAGAACATTTGAGTGACGCTCCTTGCCAGGTCATCCCCCAGGAAGATACATTTTTCAACTGCCCCCATGGTAGGATCAAGCTCAGGGAGTTAAGTCCACAGTATGGGCAGCTGGTTTACTACTTGCGGAAGGATGCTGCCGGTCCGAAGCATTCAGACTATAAAATATTCGAGACAGACAACCCGACAGAACTGAAATTGATCCTGGCACAGGCTTATGGCATGCGGGGAGTAGTTTCCAAGGTGAGGTATCTCTATATGGTTGGGCAGACCCGCATCCACCTGGACGACGTGCTCGGATTGGGTAAATTTATCGAGCTGGAAGTGGTGCTGCGACCGGACCAGACGGACGAGCAGGGGCAGGCAATCGCTCTGGACCTGATGCGGAAATTAAGCATTCAAGAGACAGACCTCATCGAAGGGGCCTATCTGGACTTGATCGAAAAATGATCCGCGCCCAATGTATCGTCCAGCGGGGGATGTACATTCTGATGGTTAAGCATCGCCAGGATGATGAAGAATGGTGGTGCCTGCCAGGCGGCGGTGTCGAGCCGCACGAGACTGCCGCTGAGGCGGCACTACGTGAGCTTCAGGAAGAATGCGGTGTGCTCGGTAAAATCATCTGCCAGACTTCCCAAACGATGGATGGTGTGAAAGTCCAGTCTGTCACATTTTTAGTTGAAATCGGTGACCAGGAGCCGAATATAGGTGCTGACCCGGAATTTACACCCGCAGACCAGATCCTGGTCGACCTGCGCTGGCTGACCCTGTTAGAGATCCCGGAGCGTGATCGAGCTTACTTGTGGGCAGCGGGGCTGCTGAACGTCCCCGGGTTCGAAGATGAAGTATCCAATTGGGGTGATGCCCTGAGCTACCCGACCGGCTGAAACAAATGTATAATTATCCCATGTTCAACTGTTACCACCCTCCCTGTTGATCTGTAAGCTGCGGTAAAAATGCCCGCGCACCACCTCTTTCCCTCCCTTCGACCAATACAAAAATCCGACGGAGAGAGAGAGGCTGAAATGATTACAGATGGCAATTCCAAACAATCGATATTATTATCAAGCATTCTACGGGGAATAAGCTCGATTACTTTCCTATTTCTGCTGATCGAGTTCTTCGATGAGCTGAATTACAGCGTTGGCAACGCCGCTTTACCCGCCCTGCGCACCGACCTGGGACTGTCATACGTCCAGGTGGGCCTGCTGCTGGGTGTGCCAGGGATCGTCAACACCTTCATCGAGCCAGTGCTGATGCTGCTTGGGGATACACGGTTCCGTAAACACATCATGCTGGGCGGAGGGGTAGCGATCGCCATATCATTGATTGTCATCGCCACGACGCAATCTTTTGCATTGGCGCTGGTGGGGTTCGTAATCGCTTTCCCGGCAAGCGGCGCTTTCGTCTCCCTCTCGCAGGCGACGCTGATGGACCTTAACCCCACACGTGAGCCGCAGATGATGGCAAGATGGACGCTCTCAGGCTCCTTGGCAAACTTGATCGGTCCGCTCATACTAGCTGCAGGGTTTGCATTCGGACTGGGTTGGCGCTGGGCGTACCTGGGACTGGCCGCGATGTGCTTGATCCTGGTTGGCCTCACCTGGCTGCGATACATCCCGATGCATCATGCTCTTAGCGCTTCACGCCCGGCAGCCCTCCCCGGGATAAACTTGCTGCGCGGGCTATGGGATTTCCTGCGCAACCCACGCCTGATGCGTTGGATGATCCTGCTGCCAGTCTCAGACCTCCTGCTGGACGTGCTCACCGGTTACTTGGCGTTATATTTCACCGATGTGATCGGGCTCAACGTGGCTCAGGCCAGCCTGATGATGAGCGTGCTGATGGGAGCTGGACTTGTCTCCAATATTGTGCTCATCCCGCTGCTCGATCGATACTCGGGGCGGAAGCTCGTGCGACTGTCAGCTGCAGTGACCGGAGTGCTGTACGCCGCCTGGCTGCTGGCTCCATGGTTATGGGCAAAGATTGTCCTGATCATCCTGGTCAAACTTACCACCCTGGGTTGGTATGAGGTGCTGCAGGGCGAAGCCTTTGGAGAGGTGCCAGGGCGCTCTGGCACGGTTATGGCCGTCAACTCCATCATCGGCTTGCTGAGCGGGGGTGTGGCCTTCCTGATCGGCTGGGTGGCTGCCCGGGCGGGACTGCAATCTGCCCTGTGGATTTTGCTGGCTGGACCAATCTGCTTGATACTTTTCGTACCAAAATATCATCCAAAAACGCTGGTCGTATAATATCAGTCTCCTTTCAGACTATAAAGAGGCGGATTGTCATGCAGAAGAGTTATCAGTTGTCAGTATCCAGCGCCCGCCAAGTTGTGTACAATGATTTGCAAGCTTTCGGTAAGCTTATTTGTTTCACTCAATCTGTCTACTCAGACTTGACCTGTGGAGGCAATCATGCAAGATATCACCAATAATATCCTCGAGCTTGTCCGCCTGACCTCGACTGATCTGCCACCCGATGTGGAAGCTGCAATCCGGCGGGCGGTTGGGCAGGAGGAACCAGGCTCAGCTGCCAAGGGGGCGCTGGAGACTATCCTAAAGAATGTGGAGCTTTCACGCCAGAACTCAACGCCAATCTGCCAAGACACTGGCACCCCCATTCTTTATGTATATTACCCGGCAGGCTGGAGCACACGTGCCTTGCACCAGCAGATCGAGGACGCAGTTGTGCAAGCCACCAAAAAAGCCTACCTGCGCCCTAACTCGGTCGATTCGATCACCGGGAAGAATAGCGGCAACAACCTGGGTGGCCGGCAATTCCCAAGCATCCATTTCGAAGAGGTGGATGGCGATACCCTGACCATCGAGCTGATGCTCAAAGGCGGCGGTTGCGAGAACGTGGGGGCGCAGTATTCGCTGCCCTCCGATGCGCTGAATGCTGGACGCGACCTGGCAGGGGTGCGCAGAGTGGTGCTGGACGCAGTATGCCAGGCTCAAGGGCAGGGCTGTGCCCCAGGTATCCTGGGTGTGGCCGTCGGCGGCGACCGTGGCTCGGGTTATTACGCTTCCAAGGAAACTCTATTCCGCAAGCTGGATGATACCAACCCCAACCCGCAGCTGGAAGCATTGGAAAAACGCTTGGTCGAGGAGGGAAACCAGCTGGGCATTGGGCCGATGGGTTTCGGTGGAGCGACGACACTCCTGGGCACCAAGATCACCCATCTGAACCGGCTGCCGGCCAGCTTCTTCGTCAGCGTGTCATACATGTGCTGGGCATACCGCCGGCGCAAGATGACCATCACGGCCGACCTGGTCAAATACGAGTGAACGGAGGAAACCGATGCGCACACTAACTATACCTCTCAGCGATGATGCCATGCGTGATTTAAAGGTGGGCGACCCAGTATTACTAAATGGGATCATGGTCACTGGTCGCGATGTAGCTCACAAGTGGATGGTGGATACGTTTATCAAAAAGACGCGGGAGCCCATTGGGGACGACCTGGAAATTTATGAAGCGCTCAAGCTGCTACTGAACGGCAGTGTGATCTACCATTGCGGACCGGTGGTGGCAGGCCTGGATACCAAAGAGTATAAATTCGTGGCTGCCGGACCCACCACGAGTATCCGTGAAGAGCCTTACCAGGGGATGGTGATGAAGCATTTCAACATAAAAGGCGTGATCGGCAAAGGCGGCATGGGTCCCAAGACCCTGGCAGCCTGCCAGGAAGTGCCGGGCGTCTATCTACATGCCATCGGTGGTGCGGCCTCATTGATCGCCCAATCGGTCACGCGCGTGATCGGCGTGTAT